>NZ_BAAAZP010000062.1:0-9397 GCF_039536965.1 Nonomuraea antimicrobica
GTCACGGGCGGGCCGGTTCACCGGCGGGCAGCGGCGCGGGCGCGGCGCTGCGGGCCGGTTTACTGGCGGGCGGCGATGCGGGCGCGGCGCTCCTCACGGCGCTCCACGAAGCGGGCGGCCGTGGCCTCCGTCCTCGCCAGGAACGCGGCCAGCTCCTCGCGCGCCTTCTCACCCTCGCCGTCCAGGCCCGTCTTGTCGAAGATCGACCACTGCCGCAGCACCGGCATGAGCACGTCGTCGAGGTGGAGGCGCAGGTCGTAGATGCCCTCGTTCGCGATGATCATCGCCTTGCGGGCGAAGCCGTCCATGCCCTGGCCCGGCATCTGGAACGTGGTCACCACGTCGGTCACCGACCGCATCGTCTGGCTCGGGTCGAGCTCGAAGGCCGCCTTGAGCAGGTTGCGGTAGAAGAGCATGTGCAGGTTCTCGTCGGCGGCGATCCTGGCCAGCAGCCGCTCACACCCCGCGTCGCCGGACGCCCTGCCGGTGTTGCGGTGCGAGATGCGGGTGGCCAGCTCCTGGAAGGACACGTACGCGAGCTGCTGGAGCATCGTCCCGTACTCGGAGACGAAGCCGCTCTCCATGTGCCGGATGCGCGCCCGCTCCAGGGCCACCGGGTCCACGGCGCGGGTGACGGTGAGGTAGTCGCGGATCGCGGTGCCGTGCCGGCCCTCCTCGGCGGTCCAGCGGTGCACCCACGTGCCCCAGGCCCCGTCGCGGCCGAACGTCGTGGCGATCTCGTGGTGGTAGCTGGGCAGGTTGTCCTCGGTCAGGAGATTGACGATGAGCGACACGCGCGCCGCTTCGGGGATCTTGGAGTCGCCCTCCTGCCACGCCTCGCCCCCGTAGATGCCGTCGAAGTCGCGGCCTTCGCTCCACGGGATGTACTCGTGCGGAAACCACTCCTTGGCCATCTTCTCGTGGCGGTCGAGCTCCGTGGCCACGACAGGCTCGAGCTCGTGCAGCAGCTCCGTCTGAGTCATCGCCATATAAGATCTTCTCCTTCAGGTTACGGTACCGTAGGTTAGGTTACCCGAAGGACAAACAGGTCAAATAGGGTGGACGTATGCGACCTAGTGTCCGTGGTGTCCTGCTCGACCATGACGAGCGGCTGGTTCTCTTCCGGCGTACGGTGCCGGGGCGAGCGCCGTACTGGTCCGTGCCCGGCGGGCACGTCGAGCCTGAGGACGGCACGCTGGAGGACACCCTGCACCGCGAGCTGCTGGAGGAACTGGGCGCGACGGTCTCGGCGGTGACGCCTCTGGTGACGGTGTCGTACCCGTGGCAGGGCGAGGTCAAGACACAGCACGTCTTCGGGTGCCGGTTGGTGTCCATGGACCCGGAGCTGCGGAACGGGCCCGAGTTCGAGGACCCGTCGCGGGGCGCGTACGAGGTGGAGCGTGTCCGGCTGGAGAGGTCGGAGCTGTTCGCCAGGAACCTGGTGCCACAGGCGGTGGCCGGTTACCTCTCGGCCACCATCACGGCCCTGCCCCGGCTCATCGGCCGGCGGCCGGGCCGAAGGGCGGATCGCCCGGTCAGGGGTCGCGGCGCAGGCGCTTGAGGTCGGCGCGGTGCTTCTTGGCGGCGATGCGGCGCTCGACGGTGGCCCGGCTCGGCTTGGTCGGGCGGCGGCGCTTGGGCGGCGGCGCGATGGCCTCGCGCAGGCGCTGCGCCAGCCGATGCGCGGCGGCCTCTCGGTTGCGGAGCTGCGAACGGTATTCGGAGGCGGCGATGGTGATCGTGCCCGCGCCCAGCCGGTCGAGGGCCCGTGCCTTGAGATGCGGCGGCAGCGCGGTGCTCGCGGCCACGTCGAAGCTCAGCTCCACCCGGCTGTCGGTGGTGTTGACACCCTGGCCGCCCGGGCCTGACGAGCGCGAGAACCGCCAGACCAGCTCGGCGTCGGGGATGACGACCGAGTCGTTGACGACCAGCGGGCCGGGCATGAGCGGACTCCCGTTCTCGAACGCGTCGCCATCGGGCGACATGTCACCGTACAGAAGCACCGTATCCGGAGGTCGTATAGGGCCCGCAATCGCATTTTCCGCCGCGCGCGCCGCCTGTCTCGCCGGTTGCCGCCCGGCTGCAAGCGACGTGTGCCAATATCACGCCAAAGGCGAAGTGATCACGGGGTTGGGGAGGCGCGGTGGCCGTCATCGTCGGCGTGCACGGGATCGGCAAGTACAACTACTACCTCCAGGCCGGGCGGTCCGTGCCGGGCGCGGCCGAGGCCATGCGCCGCAAATGGGACCGCTACCTCCACGCGGCGCTCGGGGGAGAGGCGCGGGCGTACTTCGCCGAGATCGCCTACTTCTCCCACCTCCTGCACGACGGCGACGGCGGTGGGGCCGGCGGCGAGGGCGGCGCGGCCACCGCGCCCGAGGCAGAGGCCGTCATGGAGGCGCAGGCCCAGCAGGTCCTCGCCGACTGGGCGCGCAACCTCGGGGTGGGCGAGCACGTCACGGGGGCGCTCAAGTCGTTCACCGGCTGGCTGCTGGACAAACTGGACGGCAGGTCGGCGGCGTTCGCCAAGCTGTTCGCGCCCGAGGTGGCCGCCTACCTCACCGACCAGGCCAGGCGCGAGAAGTGCCGGAGCGCCGTGGCGGACGTCATCCGGCGCAACCGCGCCAGGGTGGTCATCGCCCACTCGCTGGGCAGCGTGGTCGCGTACGAGGCGCTGTGGTCGGAGCCGGACCTGCGGATCGACCTGCTGCTCACCCTCGGCAGCCCGCTGGGCATGCGCAACGTGGTCTTCGAACGCCTCCTGCCCGCCCCGGTCAACGGCCGCGGCCGCCGGCCCCCGGGCGTCGCCCGCTGGGTGAACGTCGCCGACAAGGACGACATCGCCGCCATCCCGCCCGACCTGGCCGCCAGCTTCACCGGCATCGACCGCGAGGAGCTGGTCAACCTCGACTGGCTCGACTTCCACACCGCCGGGAAATACCTGGGGTGCCCGGCGCTGGGCCCGCATCTGCGACCATTCGTGGCATGACGTGGATTGTCTTCGACTACGGCGGTGTCCTGTCACTGCCCCAGCCCGACTCCGACAACGCGGCAATGGCGCGGGCCGCGGGAGCCGAGCCCGCGGCGTTCAAACGCGGTTACTGGGAGCACCGCCTGGAGTTCGACCGGGGTCTGAGCCCGTACGCGTACTGGTCGGCGGTGCTGGGCCGGCCCGTGACCCAGAGCGAGACCGCCCGGCTGGTCGCCATGGACGTCGCGTCCTGGGCCCGTCCCAACGAGGGCACGGTCGCGCTGCTCGGCGAGCTGCTGGAGTCGGGACGCGACGTGGCGCTGCTGTCCAACGCACCCGTGTGCATGGGTGAGGGCCTGGACGAGCTGCCGTGGGTCGCCGCGATCGGCCGCCGCTTCTACAGCGGCAAGATGGGCCTGGTCAAGCCCGACCGGGAGATCTACGACGAGATGGCCCGCGAGCTGGGCGCCGACCCGTCCGAGATCGTCTTCATCGACGACCGCGAGGAGAACGTCGAGGGCGCCGAGCGGGCCGGGATGACCGGCGTGCACTTCACCGACGCCGTCACCCTGCGCGCGGCGCTCCCTGACGCGGCCCTGCCCGGCTGACCTTTCCCGGCTGTCGCCGTTCACCTGGTCTTTCTCCGGGCGGGCGGCCTCAGGGTGTGTCGCAGACAGACCGATGCTGTTCACCCGCGCTTGACTCCACTGTCACGGCGGAGTCAGCGCAGGTGGACATACCTGTGAACGTGGACCGCAGAGCCTTCCTGACAGCGGCGACAGCCGGACTCCTCCTCCCTCAGCCCATGATTGCCCCGGCCGCCGGGGCGGCCTCCAGGACCCTCAGATCCGACCCCTTCTCGCTGGGCGTGGCCTCCGGCGACCCCGCCGCCGACGGCTTCGTCCTGTGGACCAGGCTGGCCGTCGACCCGCTGGGCGGCGACGGGCGCGGCGGCATGCCCTCCCGCGACGTGGACGTGGAGTGGCAGGTCGCCACCGACGAACGCTTCGCCAAGGTCGTCAAGTCCGGCACCGCCACCGCCAGGGCCCGCGACGCCCACAGCGTGCACGTCGAGCTGAAGGGGCTGGAGCCGGGACGCGACTACTTCTACCGGTTCAGGAGCGAGGGCCGCCTCTCACCGGAGGGCCGCACCAGGACGACGCCGCAGGGTGAGACGCCGCTCAACTTCGCGGTGGCCGCGTGCGCGCACTACGAGCACGGCTACTACACCGCCTACCGCCGCCTCGCCGAGCAGGAGCCGGACCTGGTGGTCTTCCTCGGCGACTACATGTACGAGTACGGCCCCAGCGGCTACACCGCCCTGGCCGGCCGCGTCCGTACCCACACCCCGGGCAAGTGCCGGACGCTGGCCGACTACCGGCTGCGGCACGCCCAGTACAAGAGCGACCCCGACCTGCAGGCCGCGCACGCGGTCGCGCCCTGGCTGGTGGCGTTCGACGACCACGAGGTGGAGAACAACTGGGCCGGCCCCGTCTCCAGCACGGGCGCGGCGGGCTTCGAGCAGCGGCGGGCGCAGGCGTTCAAGGCGTACTACGAGAACATGCCGCTGCGCCGCGCCAGCCTCCAGGGGGCGGTGCTGCGGGTGAACCGGCGGGTCTCCTGGGGCACGCTGGCCCGCTTCCACCTGCTCGACACGCGCCAGTTCCGCGACGACCAGGCCTGCCTGGACGGGGTGCGGGCGGGCTGCGACGAACGGCTCGACACGGAACGCACGCTGCTCGGGAGCGAGCAGTGGCGCTGGCTGGAGAGCGGCCTGGACGCCTCCACCACCCGCTGGAACCTGCTCGGCCAGCAGATCATGGTGGCCCAGCGCGACTTCAAGGTCGGCCCCGGCCGGGAGGTGAACCTGGACTCCTGGGACGGGTACGCCGCCGAGCGCACCCGCCTGCTCGGCTCGCTGGCCCGCACGCCGAACCCCGTGGTGCTGACCGGCGACGCCCACATGCACCACCTGTCCGAGCTGAAGCCCGACTTCGACGACCCGGACTCTCCGGTGGTGGCCAGGGAACTGGTGGCCTCGTCGATCGCCAGCGACGGCGACGGCTACCGGGACCGTACGTGGATCGCCGAGGCGCTGCAGGAGAACCCGCACATCTCCTACATCGACCAGCGGCGCGGCTACCTGATGGCGCGGCTGACCCGCGACGAGCTGTCGGTGGACTTCCGGACCCTGGACTACATCTCGCGCAGGGGAGCCCGCGCCAAGACCGCCCACCGCGTCACGATCCCGGCCCTCACGGGGGAGGCCGCCGCGGGCAAGGCGGCGGCCCCCCGCACCACCGGCTGAGCGCCGCCCCTGGTCCGGTCGCCGGTTCGCTGGTTCGCTGGTTCGCCGGTTGCCGGGCATCGCGGCAGCCCACGGCCTGGCTCCGTGTCATGGCTGAGTGGCGGCCCGTTGGCTGAACGTTCGCTGGGAGCCCGCTGAGAGTCTGCTCAACCATTTTGTCCACATGGTGAGACGCGGACCCCGCGACAGGAGGAGGGTCCGGCCGGACTCCTGGTGGCAGGTTCAGCGGAGTCCGGCCGGGGTGGCCGGCCCGGGCGGGCGGGTGGTTCCGTCCGGACCGGCCGGCTTCAGGCGCCGGGCCAGCTCCCGTCAGGGAACTCGCCCGACGTGCCGTCCGACATGATCACCTGGTCGCTCTCGCTGAGCCCCGAGGTGACCTCCACGTACTGGTCGCCGCGCACGCCCGTGTGGACGACCTTCGCCGCGTCCCGCCCGTCGGAGCGGACGGTGACCACCTGCGTGCCGTCCGAGCGGCTGCGCACCGCCGCGGCCGGTACGTAGATCGCGTCCTTGGACTCGTCCGTGGTGATCGTCGCCGAGGCGGTCTGCCCGAGCATCAGCCCGGCCGGCGGCTCGTCGAAGGCCAGGGTGACCGAATAGCGGACGAGCTCGCCCTCCACCGTCGCGGTCGGGGCGATCGCCGTCACCGTGCCCTGGTAGTGCTCGCCGCTGCGGGTCGCCAGCGTGACCTGGGCCTGCTGGCCGAGCTTGAGCCGGTTCACGTCGGACTCGGTGACCATGGCCTGGACCTGCAGCTCGTTCAGGTCGCCCAGGCTGATGAAGGTGCCGGTGCCCGCCGCGTCACCGGGGGCGCCGCCGACCGAGAGCACCGTGCCCGCCGCCGGGGCCACGATGCTGGTCGCCCGTACGGCGTCGGCGGCCTCCTCGACGGCGGCCTCGGCGTGGTCCACGTTCGCGGCGGCCTGCTCCTCGCTGAGCCCGCCGCCCTGCTGCTGGGCACCGCCTCCGCCCGTACCGCCGCCTGTGGCGCCGCCTGTGCCCCCACCTGTAGCGCCGCCCGTGCCACCGCCGGTAGCGCCGCCCGTGCCGCCACCGCCTGTGGTGCCGGTCCCGCAGGAGCCCTGGCCGGTGCCGGGCTGGCCTGACGGCTTCCCGGATCCGGACGCGCTGGGCTTTCCTGAGGGTTTGCCGGTGGGGGAGGGTTGGCCGGTGCTCGACGGCTTCCCGCCGTTGGGCGGCTGCCCCGTCGGGGACGTGGACGGCGAGACGGTCGAGGGCGGGTTGCCGCCGGGCTGCCCGGTGCCTCCTCCCGGGCCACTGGCCGTCGGGGTGGGGGTCGCGGTGACGGTGGTCGTCACGGTGGCCGTGACGGTGGCTGTCACCGTGGCCGTCACGGTAACCGTCGGCTCGGACCCGGTGGGCTCCGCGGTCGGCGTGGCGGTCGGGTGCGGGGTGGCGGTCGGGGTGGTCGTTCGCGCGGCCGTCCGTGCCGTGGCCCGCGTACCGGCCGGGGCGGTGGTCGGCTCCTTGGCCTGCTCGGTGGTCTTCGCGGCGGCCTTTGCCGTGGCCTTGGCCGCGGTCTGTGTGGCAGTGGGAGTGGGGGTGGGGGTCTGCGTGGGACCGGCGCCGAAGTCGGCGACCGGCCGCGCGTCCACCGCTGTGCCTGCCTGCGTGCCTGCTTGAGAGCCCGCCTGAGAGCCCGCCTGGGCTCCAGCCGTCCCAGGCCCTTGGACGCCCCCGGCCGCGGGCGTCGGAGCGGCCGAGGGCGTCTTACCGGCCGCGGGAGTCGCGCCGGCCGTGGGTTTCGCACTGGCCGCGGGCGTCGTGCCGCCCCCGGTCGGTACGCAGGCGCCGCCCGGACTCCCGGAAGACCCTGTGGACGACGAGGAGCCCGAGGAGCCCGAAGACCCTGATGACCCCGAGGACGTAGTGGCCGCCGTGGCAGCCTCGTCCAGGGCCTCTTCGGCCGCCGCCAGGTCGGCCTTGGCCGCCGTGTACGCCTCCCGCGCCGCCCGCCCGTCGATCCTGGCCAGCACCTGGCCCTTCTTCACCTTGGTCCCGACCTTGACGTACACCTTCGTCAACGTCCCTGCGGAGCCGAAGGCCAGGTCCCGGCGCGAGCCGTCCACGGTGTTCCCCGCCGCGCTGACCGAGGCGGTGACCTGCCCGCGCTGCGCGGAGGCCAGCCGGGCCTGGATGGTGGGCGGTGCGTCGTCGCGCAGCACCAGCACCAGGCCGGACCCGGCCACGAGCACGGCGAGGGCCAGTCCGCCCAGCGCGAAAGTCGGTCTCATGAGCGGCCATCCTGACCGACCAGAGTGGCACCAGGCTGCGAGCAGCCTCAGAGTTACCTGTGTGCCCGATTTCCAGCCCGGACGCACAGCGAACGTTCAGCTTGCTCGCGGCTGCGGCGCAGCCTTGTGTGCAAGGGTCACCGCTCGTGAAGGTGTCGATCAGGCGCAAAGCGCTGATAACCAACGGAGCGCTCGCGGTGCTCCTGCTGGGCGGTGCCGGGTTCGCCTACGCACAGCTCGGCGCGGGCCCGGCCGCGGGTGAGATCACCGTGCGGACGGTGGCCGCGGGCCGAGGCTCCGTGACCGCCTCGGTGTCCGCCTCGGGCGCGGTGGAGAGTTCCCAGTCCAGAACGCTGTCGTTCGGTACGGGCGGAACCGTCGAGAACATTTACGTCAAGGCCGGTGACAAGGTCGACAAGGGCGACATCCTGGCCTCCCTCGACGACTCCACCGCCCAGGACGGCCTCACGGCGGCCAAGGCCACCTACGACAGCGCCGTGGACGACGGGACCGATACGGCCCAGCTCTACGCGGCCTACGTCAAGGCCCGCAACGCCTACCGGGAGGCCCAGCGCACGGTCGCGGCCACGGTGCTGAAGGCCCCGTTCAAGGGGACGGTCACGGCGGTGAACGGCTCGGTCGGCGGCACCAGCTCGGGATCCGGCTCGGACTCCGGCGCGGCGTCCGGCGGCCAGGGCTCGACGGGCACGGCAGCCGCCTCCTCCGGCGGATCGTCCAGCGGCAGCGGCTTCATCGAGATGGCCGACACCGCCAAGCTCCAGCTCGTCGGCACCTTCACCGAGTCGGACGTCGGCAAGCTCAAGCAGGGCCAGGAGGCCACGATCACGTTCGACGCGCTGCCGGGCGTGACCGCGACCGGGGAGGTCACCCAGATCGAGCCGGTCGCCGCCACCACCAACAACGTCGTGCAGTACCCGGTCACCGTCACCTTCAACGACGTCCCCGACGAGGTGCGGCTGGGCCAGACGGCCACCGTCGAGGTCGTGGTCGGCCAGGCCGAGAACGTCGTCACCGTGCCGTCCACGGCGATCTCCACCAGCGGCGGCCAGACCACGGTCACCGTGCTGAGGAACGGCAGCCAGGCCAGGACCCCGGTCGAGGTCGGCGTCCAGGGCGCCACGCTGACCGAGATCAAGTCCGGCGTGTCGGAAGGCGACCAGATCGTGCCCCCGACCACGGCGCCCGGCACCACGGGCAACAGCGGTGGCGGCGGCCAGCGGCAGCTCAGCGGCGGGAGCGGCTTCCCAGCAGGGGGCGGCGGTACCGGGGGCGGCGGCATGCCGGGAGGCGGGCGATGACGGCCGCGGAGCCGCTGGCCGGGGAGCCCTTCCCGGTCCTGCGGGTGCGTGACCTGGTCAAGGAGTACGGCGACGGCGACGCCAAGGTACGCGCCCTGCGCGGCATCAGCCTGGACGTCGAGCAGGGCGACTTCCTGGCCATCATGGGCGCCTCCGGCTCCGGCAAGTCCACGCTCATGAACATCCTGGGCTGCCTCGACGTCCCGTCCTCCGGCACGTACCTCATCGACGGGGCCGACGTGGGCCGGCTGGACGAGCACCAGCTCGCCATCCTGCGCAACCGCCGGGTCGGCTTCGTCTTCCAGTCGTTCAACCTGATCCCGCGCATGAGCGCGCTGGCCAACGTCGAGCTGCCGCTCGTGTACGGCGGCGTCGGCCAGGCCGAGCGCCGCGCCCGCGCGCTGGCCGCGCTGGAGCAGGTGGGGCTGAGCGAGCGCGTGCACCACGAGCCGAACCAGCTCTCCGGCGGCCAGCAGCAGCGCGTGGCGCTGGCCAGGGCCCTGGTCAACCGCCCCAGGGCGCTGCTGCTCGACGAGCCGCTGGG
>NZ_BAAAZP010000062.1:9470-34421 GCF_039536965.1 Nonomuraea antimicrobica
GGCCGACGAGCCCACCGGCAACCTCGACACCGCCTCGACCGAGGACGTCCTGGAGATCATGGACCGGCTCAGCGCGTCCGGCCGCACGATCGTGCTCATCACGCACGAGGACGACGTGGCCGCGCACGCCAAGCGGGTGCTCAGGCTGGTGGACGGGGAGATCGTGGAGGACCGCCGCCAGGGCCCGGTGGACGGCCCGCCGCCGCGGCTGCGCGACCGGACCCCCGACCCCGAACGAGACGGGGCGGTGGCCCGGTGAACCGGCTGGAGATCCTCCGATTCGCCCTGCGCGGCCTGCTGGCCAACAAGATGCGCAGCGCACTGACCACGCTGGGCATCCTCATCGGCGTGGCCGCGGTCATCATGCTGGTGGCCGTCGGTGAGGGTTCCTCGCAGAGCATCCAGCAGAACATCCAGCGCCTCGGCGCCAACACGCTCACGATCTCCCCGTCCTTCTCGGGAGGCGGTGGCGGGGGCGGCGGCGGGGGCGGCATGCGCGCGCCGAGCGGCGGCGGTGGCAACACGGGGCCGCGTACCCAGGCCAGGGAGCTCAGCCTGGCCGACGCCCAGGCGCTGACGAACAGGACGCTGGCCCCGTCGGTGAAGACCGTCTCGCCGGTGGTGAACGCCTCGTCCGCCACCGCCGCGTTCGGGGCCGCCAGCCACGCGATCGCCCAGTTCGTCGGTACGTACCCCAGCTATTTCGAGGCCATGAACAAGCCCGTCGCCAAGGGCACGTACTTCTTCAACGACGACGTGACGGCCGCCAGGAAGGTCGTGGTGCTCGGCCAGACCGTGGTGGAGGCGCTGTTCGGCGCCGTCGACCCGATCGGCAAGCAGGTCAGCGTGTCGGGCGTGCCGTTCACGGTGGTCGGCGTGCTGAAGGAGACCGGCTCCACCGGCATGCAGGACGCCGACGACGTGGCCATCGCGCCGCTGCCGACCGTGCAGCAGAGCCTGAGCGGCTTCGGCTCGCTCGGGCAGATCGTGGTGCAGGCGAGCGGGGCCGACGCCACGACGGCGGCGCAGGCCGAGGTCACGGCTATCCTCAACCAACGACACGGCATCACGAACGACAACCCCGACTACCGGATTCTCAACCAGGCCACGTTGCAGGAGACCGTCAGTGCGGCGACCGGCACCTTCACCGTGCTGCTGGGCGCCGTCGCCGCGATCTCGCTGCTGGTCGGCGGCATCGGCATCACCAACATCATGCTGGTGACGGTGACCGAGCGCACGCGCGAGATCGGCATCCGCAAGGCCATCGGAGCGCCCAGGGGCGCGATCCTGGGCCAGTTCCTGATGGAGGCCACGTTGCTGAGCCTGGTCGGGGGGTTGTCCGGGGTGCTGGTGGCGTTCGTGGGGACCAGGTTCACCATCGCCGGCATCGAGCCGGTCCTCGTGCCGTCGTCGGTCGTGCTGGCGCTGGGCGTCTCGCTGGGGATCGGGCTGTTCTTCGGCAGTTATCCCGCCAACAGGGCGGCCAAGCTCAGGCCGATTCAGGCCCTGCGCCACGAATAGGAGAAGGACATGGACAAACTGGATTCCTCGCCGTTCCCCGATGACCTGCGGGAAGAGCTCGCCGCCCAGCCGGCCAAGGGCTTCTCGAAGGTCACGCTGGCGCTGGGCGCCGGGGTCGTGCTGGTGGCCGGGGTCCTGCTCGGCATGCAGGCCCCCAGCCTGTTCGGCACCGCAGAGACGCCGCCCGGCGCGGCGGGCCAGCAGCGTCCCATGGGCGGGTACGCCCAGCAGCCGGGCGGCGGCGGCCAGCGCGGCCAGATGCCCGGCGGCGGCGGCCAGCCGGGCGGCCAGCAGACGGGCGGTGGCGGTCAGCGCATGGGCGGGGCGGGCACCATGGGCACCGTCGAGAAGATCGAGGGCGGCAAGGTCTACGTCAAGACCGCGGACGGCGCCACCGTCACCGTGAACACCACCGACCAGACCACCGTGCAGATCTCCAAGCCCGGCAAGGTCTCCGACCTCGAGGCCGGCACCTCGATCGTGGTGCGCGGGGAGCAGGGCGCCGACGGCGCGGTCACCGCCGCCTCCATCAGCCAGGGCGGTAGCCCTCAGGGCACCCAGGGCACCCAGGGAGGCGGCCCGCGATGACCGAACCCGAGGCCAGGCTGCTGGTGGTCGACGACGAACCCAACATCAGGGAGTTGTTCTCGGCCAGTCTGCGCATGGCCGGGTTCGAGGTGCTGACAGCGGCCGACGGCAAGGAGGCCCTGCGGGTAGCCGAGGAGAGCACGCCCGACCTGGTGATGCTCGACGTCATGCTGCCCGACCTGGACGGCCTGGCGGTCGCGGGAAGGCTGCGATCCCGCGGCCGCCGGGTCCCGGTGCTGTTCGTGACCGCCAAGGACACGCCGGAGGACCGGATCGCCGGGCTCGGCCTCGGCGAGGACTACGTGACCAAGCCGTTCAGCCTGGAGGAGGTCATCGCCCGCATCCGGGCCGTGCTGCGCAGGACGCGGCGCGGCACGCCGCCGCCGAACCGGCTGCGGGTGGCCGATCTGGAGCTGGACGAGGAGAGCCACGAGGTCTGGCGCGACGGCGTCCCCGTACGGCTCTCGCCCACGGAGTTCAGGCTGCTGCGGTACTTCATGCTCAACGTGGGCCGGGTGCTGTCGAAGACGCAGATCCTCGACCACGTCTGGAACGGCGACTGGCGCACCGACGTCGGCCTCGTCGAGTCGTACGTCTCCTACCTGCGACGTAAGGTCGACACCGGCGAGCGCAAATACCTGCACACCCTGCGCGGGGTCGGCTACATCCTGCGCCCGCCACGCATTTGACGCCTCCGCCGTGGCCGCGCGGAGCACCGAGCCTATGAGGAGCCGCAGGAGAACAGCAGGGATGGAGAGCCTCGGGAGACACCTGTCCAGGGCGCCGCTGTGGCTGCGCCTGGTCTCGGCGACCCTCCTGCTGGTCACCCTCGCCATCACGCTGACCGGCCTGGTCGCCGTCCGGCTGCTGCGCAGCTACCTGGTCGAGCGGGTGGACCAGCAGCTCCACACGGCCACCATGCCCCGCGAGCCGCTCCCGCCGCCGGTGGAGGCCCGCCCCGACGCGCGGCCGCAGCGCTACTTCGGCCTGTTCCACGGCGTGCTCTTGAACTCGGACGGCGAAGTGGTCAGGACCGTCAGCGAATCCACCGAGACGCACAGGCCCGCCCTGCCCCGGCTGACCCTCGACGAGGTGATCGCGCGGCATGGGCGTCCGTTCACGGTGGACTCGCGCGACGCGGGCGGCCCGAGCTGGCGGGTCGTCGCCGCCCCCGCGCGCGACGGCGGCAGCCGGATCATGGCGATCAGCCTGGGCGACGTGGACGCGACGGTCTCCCAGCTCTTCCTCATCGTGGGGGTGGCCGGCGGCGGCACCCTGGCCGTGCTGGGGGTCGCCTGCTACTGGGTGGTACGCAGGAGCCTGCGCCCGCTGGGCGAGATCGCGAACACCGCGAACGGCATCGCGCGCGGCGACCTGTCGCGCCGCGTCCCGCTCTGGGCGGACACGACCGAGGTCGGCAAGCTCGGCCGTTCGCTCAACGCCATGCTCGCCCAGATCGAGGTGGCGGTGCGCGAACGGGAGGAGGCCGCCGAGTCGGCCCGCGAGTCCGCCCAGTCGGCCCGCCAGTCGGCCACGGCCGCGCGGCGGTCGGAGGAGCTGATGCGCCGGTTCATGGCCGACGCCTCGCACGAGCTGCGCACGCCGCTGACCTCGATCAGGGGTTTCGCGGAGCTGTACCGGCTGGGGGAGGAGAAGGACCTGACGGAGGCCGTACGGCTGCTGAGCCGCATCGAGGGGCAGGCGGCCCGGATGGGGCTGCTCGTGGAGGACATGCTGCTGCTGGCCCGGCTCGACCAGCGCAGGGAGCTGGCGATGCGCCCGGTGGACCTGCTCAGCCTGTGCGCCACCGTCGTGATCGACGCCCAGACGCTCGCACCGGACAGGAGGATCGAGCTGGTACGGCTCTTCCAGGACGCGGACGACGGCGACGAGCAGCGCGGCGGCGACGTGATCGTGACCGGCGACGAGCCGCGACTCGCGCAGGTGCTCAACAACCTGGTCACCAACGCGCTCACGCACACCCCGGCGGGCACCCCGTTCCAGGTCAGGGTTGGCGTGGACGGCGACCACGCGGTGGTGGAGGTGGCCGACGAGGGGCCCGGGTTCACGCCCGAGGTGGCCGAGCGGGTCTTCGAGCGGTTCTATCGGGCCGACCCGGCCCGCAGCGCGGGCGGCTCGGGGCTGGGGCTGTCGATCGCGGCGACGCTGGCGGAGGCGCACGGGGGCGCGGTCATGGCGGAGTCGGAGCCCGGCGAGGGCGCGTTGTTCCGGGTGGTCCTCCCGGTCGAGCCGGACGAGGAGCCCCGGCCGAAGGCATAGCCGTCCTGGCCGTTCGGGCGGGATGGGGAGGGTCAGCCGAAGGTGCGGCCGTATCGGTCGGGCGGGATGGGAGGGTCAGCCGAAGGTGTAGCCGTACAGTCCCGCGCCCTTGCTGAGCTGTCGGACCTTGCCCAGTTTGAGGCCCTCCTCCCGGCGCCCCGGCGCGTACATGACCAGGCCCTGGTCCGGCGCCGCCACGACCAGGCCGTCCACCGGCGAGCGCTCGGCCGACAACGACCGGTACCGCTCCCACCCGGGCAGCGCGGTCAGCGCCGCCCCGAAGTCCTGGCCCTCGCCCTTGATCAGCAGGTTCCCGTCCCGCGTCAGCCCGCCCGACGACCGGCCCGCCAGCACCTGCACGGCCTTCTCGCCGGGCACGCCGATGGCCAGCTCGTCGTTGCCGTCGCCGTTGAAGTCGCCGGCGGTCAGCGAGGCCCCGAACCGGTCGTAGTAGCGGGGCTTGCCGTCCAGCGTGTTCTGCGACCACGCCTCGGTCCTGTCCGTACGCAGCCCGGCCCGCGAACCGTACAGCACGTCCACCGTGCCGTCGCCGTAGTCCATGGCCCGCTGGTTGGCGCTGAGGCCCTCGCCCGGCACGCCGATGGCCAGGTCGGCGCGGTCGTCGCCGTTGAAGTCGCCGGTGGCGAGCGCGGCCCCGAAGTTGTCCCACTTCTCGGAGGCGCCCTTGATGCCCGGCGTGCTCTGGGTGAGCAGCCGGGCGCTGCGCCGCCGTACGTCGATCACGGTGACCGAGCCCTGCCCGTCCACCTTCACGCTGTCGGCGGGCGCCCCCACGGCCAGCTCGTCCGTGCCGTCGCCGTCGAAGTCGCCGGTCGCCAGCGAGGCGCCCCACTGGTCGGTGACGCTCGCCGACTGCCCCACCCACCCCGACTTCTGCGTGATCTGGTACGGCTTGCGGCCCTTCATCCAGTACACCGTCACCGCCCCGCCCGACCGGTGACTCGGCGCGCCCACGGCCAGCTCGTCCTTGCCGTCGCCGTCCAGGTCGCCCGCCGCCAGCGCGGCCCCGAACCGGTCGCTGCCCGGCTTGGCCGGCGCCAGCTCCTGCCCGGTCACGAGCCCCTCGGGGGAGCCGTTGAAGATCTGCACGACCCCGTTCCCGTCGCCGCCCGGCACCCGCTTCCCCACGAACTCCTCCGACACGCCCACCGCCAGGTCGGCGCACCGGTCGCCGTTGAAGTCGCCCACGGCCAGCGCGGAACCGAACGAGTCGCCCGGCTCCGCGCCGTCGCCCTGGGTGAGCTTGACCTGCTTGCCCGACCCGTACATGACGGTCACGGAACCGGCCCTGGAGGCGTCGTACGGGGCCGCCACCGCCAGGTCGGGCCGGCCGTCGGCGTCGAAGTCCAGCGGGTGCCCGCCGCACGCGCGCGCGGGGGCCTGTGTCGTACCGGTGGCGAGAGGGAGGAGCAGACAGGCGGCGAGCAGCGCATTCATACCGGAAGTAATGACCAGCTACCTCGAACCAGGTCTGAACGGCACGAGAACGGCCTAGGAGGGCAGGATGCACATCGCGCTCAGCACGGACGCGGCCACCCCGCGTAACACCGTCGTGCACCCCTCGGACGCCCGTCGGACGCGCCCCGGTCACCCGCACCCCCGCCGGACACCCTCCGGCCACCCACCGGACGCGCCCCCGTTGATCATCACTCGCCGGCGGTCACCGGAGACGGGCCTTTCGGATCAGCGGCCGGGTGCGGGCGTCCGTGCCAGGATAAGCGGGTGGACGTCGATCTCGCGGACCTCGATTTCTGGCGCAAGCCCCTCAAAGAGCGCGAAGCGGCCTTCGCCCGGCTCCGGGAGCGGGAGCTGCCGGTGTTCTTCCCGGAGAAGAAGGTGCCGTTCCTGCGCTCCGGCAAGGGTTTCTACGCCCTCGTCCGGCACGCCGACGTGGTCGAGGCCAGCCGCAACCCCAAGATCTTCGCCAGCGAGCCGGCCGTCACCAACCCCGAGCCGCCCGGCTGGGTGAAGCAGGTGTTCGGCGAGTCGATGGTCAACATGGACGACCCGCGCCACGCCCGCCTGCGCCGCATCGTGACCCGGTCGTTCAGCCCGAAGATGCTGGCCGGCCTGCAGAGCGACATCGAGGCGGCGTGCGCGCGCATCGTCGACGACGTCGTCCGCGACGGGCCGCGCGACTTCGTCACCCAGGTCGCCGCCCGACTGCCCATCCACGTCATCTGCGACATGCTCGACGTCCCGTCGGAGCTGCGCGAGCAGGTCCACCGGCACGCCGACATCTCCACCGCCTACACCGGCGTGCGCCCCAGCCTGGCCCGCAGCGTGCAACTGGCCGGCCAGAACATGCTCGCCCTGCTCGCCCTGCAGCGCATGGTCATCAAGCTCGGGCACGAGCGGGTCGCCAAGCCCGCGGGCGACCTGGTGTCCCTGCTGGTCAACGCCAACCCCGACGGCGAGAGGCTCACCGACAAGGAGCTGGGCTCGTTCTTCGCGCTGCTGCTGGTCGCCGGCAACGAGACGGCCCGCAACACGATGGCCCACGGCATTCGCCTGCTCACCGAGCACCCGGCCCAGCGCGAGCTGCTGGTGAGCGACTTCGACGCGCACATCAACGGCGCGGTCGAGGAGATGGTCCGCTACGTGTCGCCGATCATGCAGTTCCGGCGCACGGTCACCGCCGACCACTCGCTGCGCGGCCTGGAGCTGCGCAAGGGCGACAAGGTCGTGCTGTTCTACGGCTCCGCGAACCGCGACGAGTCGGTCTTTCCCGACGCCGACACGTTCGACATCACCCGCGACAGCAAGCCGCACGTCGGCTTCGGCGGCCCAGGGCCGCACTTCTGCCTGGGGGCCAACCTGGCCAGGCAGGAGCTGCGGACGATGTTCCGCGAGCTGCTGACCCGGCTGCCCGGCATCCGTTCGGTCGGCGAGCCCGAGCTGCTGCTGTCGAACTTCGACAACAGCGTCCGCACCCAGGCGTTCACGTTCTGATCAGGAAGCCTGGGGCTCGACCGGATCATCCTGGTCGTCGGCCAGGACGTTCGTCCTGAGCGTGAAGAACGTGATCAGCGCCGCGACCGCCATCATCGCCGCGCTGATCAGCATCGCCGTCCGGAACCCCGCGTCGAAGACCGGCGGGTTCTCGAACGCGTCGCCCACCAGGCCCACCAGCGGCGGCACGGCGGCCACGGCCAGCAGGCTGCCCGTACGCGCCACGGCGTTGTTGACCCCGCTGGCCGTGCCCGCGTACCGCTCCTCGGCCGTGGCCAGCACGGTCGCGGTCAGCGGCGCGACCGCCGCCGACAGCCCCAGCCCGAACAGGAACACCGCGGGCAGCACCTGGAACGGGTACGACGCGCCGAACCCGATCGTGCTCATGGCCACGAACCCGGCGCCCGCCAGCAGGATCCCCACCGTCATGGGCCAGCGGGGGCCGACGCGCTTGGCCACGTCGCCGGCCCTGGCCGACAGCAGCATCATCAGGATCGTCGTCGGCAGCATCGACAGCCCGGCCGCGATGGGGGAGAACCCGGACACCACCTGGAGCTGCACCACCAGCAGGAAGAACACCACGCCCATGGCCGCGTACATGATCAGTGTGACCGCGTTCACCGCCGTGAACACGTGGTTGCGGAACATGCCCACCGGCACCAGCGCGTCAGGCGACCTGCGCCGCTGCACCACCACGAACGCCACGCCCAGCGCCAGCCCCACCACCAGCGGCGCCGGCGCCCCCTGCTCGATCAGCCCGTACGTGATCCCGGCCAGCGCCAGCGCCGCCAGCACCGAGCCGAGCACGTCGAAGCGCCCCGCCGCCGTCTCGTCCCTGCTCTCCGGCACGTGCCGCAGCGTGACGAACACGATGAGCGCCGCGAACGGCAGGTTGATCAGGAACGCCCACCGCCACCCGGCCGTCTGCACCAGCCACCCGCCCAGCAGCGGCCCGATCGCGCTGGCCACGCCGCCCAGCCCCGACCACACGCCCACGGCCCTGGGCCGGTCGTGGCGGACGAACGACGCCTGGATGATCGCCAGCGAGCCGGGGGTGAGCAGCGCCCCGCCGATGCCCTGCAACGCGCGGGCCGCGATGAGGAACTCGATGTTCGGCGACAGCCCGCACAGGGCGGAGGCGACGGCGAACCAGACGGTGCCGATGAGGAAGATCGTGCGGCGGCCGTACCGGTCGCCGAGCGAGCCGCCGAGCAGGATCAGCCCGGCCAGGGTGAGGGTGTAGGCGTTGATCGTCCACTGCAGGCCGTCCATGTGCGCCCCGAGCTCCCGGCCCAGGAACGGCAGCGCCACGTTCACGACGGTGCTGTCGAGCAGCGCCAGCCCGGAGCCGAGCACCGTCGCGAACAGGATCCAGCGGCCGCGCGCCGACTTGAGCTGGACATGACCGTTCAGCGCCCCGGGACCGTGCATCATGCGGACCATCCTCCCACCGGCCCCCAAATCGCCCACCCCGCCCCCGCCTCGCCGCTGGGCGTCACCCGGAGAACAGGGGGGTTGTCACCCTCACCCCGAAGGTCTGCGCGCTCAGCCGCCGTCGGCGAGGGCCCGCAGCACGAACTCCGACACCAGTTCCCCGGTGGCCTCCACGGTCACCTCGCCGCTGATCAGCGGCACCCGTTCCGCGCCCACCACCGCCATGATCATCCGTACGGTGGCGGCCACGTCGAGCACCCGGAAGTCTCCCGCCTCGATCCCGCTCTCCAGGATGTCCGCCAGGATCCGCTGCATCGGAGCCACGTGCTCGGCCAGCCGCTGATAGGCGTCGGGCCCCAGCGCGGCGCTCAGATCGGCCGCCCCCGGATGCGGGTGCGCGAGCAACCCCGCGAGCTGCAGCCGCACGAACGCCCGCAACCGATCGGCAGGCGAGGCCCCGGCCGGCAACTCGCGCTCGTAGCTCTCGATGAAGTAGTGCGTCACCCGCTCGGTGAACGCCAGCAACAGCGCGGCCTTGTCGGGAAAGTAGTTGTACAGAACGGTACGGGTGATACCGGCCTCGCCCGCCACGTCGGTCATGGAGATCGCATCGATGCCCTGCACTCTCGACAGGCGCGAGACGGCCTGCAGGATCCGGTCGCGCGTCTGGGCGCGGTGCTCACCGATGGTGGCGGCGGAGATACGGGGCATGCCCCCATGGTAGGCCGCCGCCTCCCGGACACCCCAGCAAACTCCTGCCTCCAAAGCAATCGGACATAGATGGATGAATCATTCGTTTGCTTGACTGAATGTTTCGTTCATGCTTCCCTGGCTCCATGCTCTACGGGACTCCGGCTCTCGACCCCGCCGACAAGTCCGTGCTGGCCGAGATCGAGGACATGCGGCAGGACTTGAAATACCGGCTGGCCGAGACCCATCGCTGGGACGGTCAACTGCGCAGGCAGTTGCAGGCGCGTGCCATTCAGGGCTCCAATGCCATCGAGGGTTACCGTGCCGGAGTCGAGGACATCCAGTCCATCATGGCGGGGGAGGAGCCCCTGGAGACCGCGCAGTCGGTGGTCAAGGAGATCGCCGGCTATCAGCAGGCGCTGACCTACGTCAGGCTGCTCTCCCGCGCCCCTGTCTTCGACTACGACGTCGGCGTGCTCAATGCCCTGAACTTCATGATGATCGGCCACCACGTGGAGAAGACTCCCGGCGTCATGCGTCCGGGCAGTATCTACATCCGCAGTTCGGTGTCCCGGGAAGTCGTCTACGAAGGGCCGGACGTTGAGCACGTCCCCGCGCTCATGGGTGAGTTGATCTCATGGCTGAATGAGGGGGACAAGGATGCGCCCAGCTACGTGAGGGCGGCGATGGCCCATTTCAACCTCGTCAACATCCACCCCTGGCGTGACGGAAACGGCCGTATGGCGCGGGCCCTGCAGACGCTCGTCCTCGGCCGGGACCGAATCATGACGCCCGAGTTCTGCTCCATCGAGGAATGGCTCGGGCAGCAGCGCACCACCATCGAGTACTACGACGTTCTCGGGGCGGTCGGGGGGCGTCGGTGGAGCCCGCACGGCGACACTCTCGACTGGGTCCGGTTCTGTCTGAGGGCGCATCACATGCAGGCCCAGCGGGTGGCGGCCCGGCTGGCGGAGGCCGGTGAGATCTGGACGTACCTGGAGGAACAGGTGGACGCGGAAGGGCTCAACACGCGGTGCGTGTCGGCGCTCTACGAGGCGTTCGTGAACCGGCGGCTGCGGCGGAGCCGGTATCAGGCCGATGAGGAGCTCAGCCAGGGGCAGGCCGCCCGCGACCTCCGGGACCTGGCCGCCAAGGGCTGGCTCCAGCCCTACGGGGAGACGAAGGGCCGCTTCTACCAGGCCGGACCTCGGATGGCCCGGCTCAAGGCCGAGTCCGCGGAGAGAGCCACGCCGCTGCGTGATCCGTATCGCTAGCCGCGCCGACCGCCGAGGGCGCTACGCGGCGGTCTTGACGACGTGTCTCAGTTCGGCGAGTACCTCGGTGTTGAGCTGGTAGGCGAGTTTCACCTCGGCGATCATCCGCTGCTGTTCGCGGTCGTCGAGTTCCTGGCCCAGGCCGTCCAGGCGGGAGCGGTACTCGGTCTTGAAGCGTGGCAGGCTGCCCAACTCGTCGAAGATGTAGAAGTCGACGCCGCCGCCCTTGGCGTAGCCGTAGATCTTCTGCAGCTCCATCCGGATGAACTGGCCGCCCGACAGGTCGCCCAGGTAGCGGGTGTAGTGGTGGGCCACGTAGCCGCCCGGCCAGTCGGAGACCTGCTCGATGCGGGCCACCAGGGTGCGGGTGGACTTCGACGGGGTGATCCGGTCGCGCCAGTCCGGGCCGTAGATCGTGGTCAGGTCGCGTTCCAGCGCCCGCTCGCGGTACAGCTCGGGGAACACGAAGCGGCCCGCCACCGGGTGGCCGGCCAGGTCGCGGGACGCGCCGTCGAGGGCGGCGTAGGCGAAGTAGTGCTGGGCGACCATCTCGCCGTACTCGTGTTCGCTCAGCCGGCCGCCCATCAGCGCTGAGAGGTAGCCTTCGGACTCGGCCGACTCATGGTCGGCCCAGGTTGCGTTCCTCAGGGTTTCGGAGAACGACGTGGTCACGTCTCACCTCTGCTCGTGCCGGCACTTCATGACGAAGTGTCACAAACGGCGGCCTCCGACGTCAAGCTGATGACGACACGATGTCACCAAAGTCTGCCTCCACACTCACTTACCCAGGAACGGCCACCTCAAAGAGCCCACCCGTCCGCCGCGTCACGAGGCGCGTTCGGCGTAGTGGCAGGCGGCGTAGTGGGCGTCCACGGCCTCCAGGGACGGCTCCACCTCGGCGCACCTGTCCGTCGCCTTCCAGCAGCGGGTGTGGAAGCGGCAGCCGGGCGGCGGTGACACCGGGCTCGGCGGGTCTCCGGCCAGCATGATGCGGGACCGCCCGCGCAGGGCCGGCTTGGGCACCGGGGCCGCCGACAGCAGGGCCATCGTGTACGGATGCGCCGGCGCCCCGTACACCTCCGCCGCCGGTCCCATCTCCGCCAGCCGGCCCAGGTACATCACCCCCACCCGGTGCGACACGTGCCGTACCACGGCCAGGTCGTGCGCGATGAACACCAGGGCCACCCCGAGCGTCCGCTGCAGCTCCGCGAACAGGTTGACCACCTGCGCCTGCACCGACATGTCCAGCGCCGACACCGGCTCGTCGCACACGATCACGTCGGGCTCGGTGGCCAGCGCCCGCGCGATGCCGACCCGTTGCCGCTGGCCGCCGGAGAACTCGTGCGGGAAGCGGTTCATCCGGTCGGGGGACAGGCCGACCAGCGACAGCAGCTCACCGACCCGGTCCCGCATCGCGCGGGAGTCGCCGGCCAGGCGGTGCACGCGCAGCGGCTCGGCCACGATGTCGTGAATGGTCATGCGTGGGTTGAGCGACGTGAGCGGGTCCTGGAAGACCATCTGGACGCGCCGCCGGATGTCGCGCGGCACCCCGCCCCGGCTGAAGAACGGGCGGCCGCGGAAGGTGACCTCGCCCTGGTCGGGACGTTCCAGGCCGACGAGCATCCGGGCCAGCGTGGACTTGCCGCAGCCGGACTCGCCGACGATGCCGAGGGTCTCGCCGGGGTACAGGTCGAGGTCCACGCCGGCCACCGCGCGGACGGCCCCGCCTCTGGAGAGCAGGCCGCCGCGGTAGGTCTTGTGCAGGTTCGAGGCTTTCAGCACCGGTTCTCTGGTGGTCCCAGAGGGGGTGTCAGGTGAGGGCGCCATCGAGCATCTCCTCCGAGTGGTGGCAGGCCGCGTACCGGTCCGAGCCCGTACGCAGGATCGTCAGCGGCGGCCGGGTGTGGCCGCAGATCTCGCTCGCCCGGTCGCACCGCGGCGCGAACGAGCATCCCGGCGGCACGTCCGCCGGGCTCGGCGGCGCCCCGGGGATGGCGCGCAGTTCCGAGGCCGGGCTGTCCAGGTCGGGGATGGCGGCGAGCAGGGCCGCCGTGTAGGGGTGCGCCGGCCGGTCGTACAGCTCCCCGACCTCGCCCCGCTCCACGATCCGCCCCGCGTACATGACCGCCACCTGGTCGCTGACCTCGGCCGCCACGCCCAGGTCGTGCGTGATCAGCAGCACGGCGGTGCCCAGCTCGCGCCGCAGCCGGTCGATGAGCTCCAGGATCTGCGCCTGGACGGTCACGTCGAGCGCGGTCGTCGGCTCGTCGGCGATGATCAGGTCCGGCTCCAGCGCCACCGCCATGGCCACGAGGATCCGCTGCCGCATCCCGCCCGAGAACTGGTGGGGGTAGTCGCCGATGCGCCTGGCGGCGGCGGGGATGCCCACCAGGTCGAGCATCTCGATGGAGCGGGCCCTGGCCTCCTTGCGCGACAGGCCGCGGTGCACCCGGTACAGCTCGCCCAACTGGTCGCCGATGCTGAGCACCGGGTTGAGCGCCGACAGCGCGTCCTGGAAGACGAGCGTCATCTCGCTGCCGCGCAGCGACCGCAGCTCGTCGGCGCCCATCGCGAGCAGGTCGCGCCCGCCGAGCCTGGCCGCCTCGAAGCGCACGTGTGCGCCCGGCTGGTCGAGCAGGCCCATGACGGCCTTGGCGGTGACGGATTTGCCCGAGCCGGACTCGCCGAGCAGCGCCAGCGTCTGGCCGCGCTCGATGGTCAGGTCCACCCCGCGCACCGCCGGGATCTCGCGTCCGTGGGCGGTGAACGTGACCCGCAGGTCGCGTATCTCCAGCACCGGTGGCTCGCTCACCGCACGCCCTCCTTGACTGTGACGAAACTTGGCGTTTACAAGGTCTCCGTTGCCGGAAAACAACTTGAATATTGTCTTTAGCGCCCGATACTGGCAAACTTCCCGCAATCGGACAAGAGGGGTTACCAGATGCTGGAAGCTGCCAAGGGCTACAAGGGCTACCGTTCGTACGAATATCTGGAGGCGGGCGTCGACTACCGCCGCTTCGACCTGTCGCCCGAGCTGGGGCGGGTCCCGGCCTACCAGGGGCCCGCGCTCACCACCGAGCAGGCCGAACGGGTACGCCGCCTGCTCACCGACAGCCTGGTCGTCTCCCTGCACGACCACCCGTCGGTCTTCCCCGACGACATCCGCGAGACCGTGGACTACAACCGTACGGCCCGCCACCACACCGGCTACGAGGGCCTGGCCCGCTCCGGCATGACCGTCGTCTTCGACAACCTCATGGACGGCACCTGCTGCATCACCAGCCAGGCCGGCTGGAAGTGGAACGACGTCGTCGCCGACATCGGCATGCGCCTGTCGGACCTCGCCCACCAGGACTTCCTCATCAAGGTCGAGCGCCTGGCCGACGTACGCGAGGCGCATGCAACCGGCCGCATCGGTCTCGTGCTCGCCCTCGAGGCGGCCACCATGATCGAGAACGAGGTCGACCGCATCGACATGCTGTACGGCTTCGGCGTACGGCAGATGGGCATCGCCTACAGCGAGGCCAACACCCTGGGCAGCGGGCTGAAGGAGCGCGGCGACGGCGGGCTGACGCTGTTCGGCGAGAAGGCCGTGCGCCGCATGAACAAACTGGGCGTCGCCATCGACGTCTCCCACTCCGGCGACCAGACCTCGCTCGACACGATCCGCCACTCCACCAAGCCGATCCTCATCACCCACGCCGGCGCCCGCACGGTCTGGCCCACCAACCGCATGAAGCCCGACTCGGTCATCAAGGCCGCGGCCGAGCGCGGCGGCGTGATCGGCCTGGAGGCGGCCCCGCACACGACCCTGTCGCCCGACCACCCCCGGCACAGCCTGGAGTCGGTCATGGACCACTTCACGTATTGTGTGGAACTGGTCGGTATCGACCACGTGGCCTTCGGTCCCGACACCCTGTTCGGCGACCACGTGGGGCTGCACGACACCTTCGCCGAGCACCTGTCGCTCAACGAGGCGCACGCCGGCGTCGCCTACGAGAAGGTGCCGTACGTGGACGGCCTGGAGAACCCGGCCGAGTGCTTCTGGAACATCATCGCCTGGCTCGTCACCCACGGTTACTCCGATGACGAGATCACCAAGGTCGTCGGCGGCAACGTCATGCGCGTGCTGGAAGAGGTCTGGATCTGATGAGACGTGCAACCCTGTTCGCGGCCCTGCTGGCCGCCGCTCTTACCGCGTGCTCGCCCAGCGTGCCGGGCCAGTCCGGCTCCCAGGCGAGCGGTTCGCAGGCGCCCGCCTCGGCCGACCGGCTGACCATCGGCACCACCGCGGACGTGGTCAACTTCAACCCGCTGGTCGGCAACAGCCGTACGGACTCGTGGGTGACCAACCTCATGTACCCGCACCTGACCCAGATGGACTCCGCGGGCAAGCGCGTCCCGTACCTGGCCACCGAGTGGTCGTACTCGGAGGACGGCAAGACCGCCACGGTCAAGCTGCGCGACGACATGAAGTGGTCCGACGGCAAGCCCGTGAGCGCCGACGACGTGGTGTTCTCGGTGACGGCGGTGCAGAAGGAGAAGTTCGGCGTGGTGGCCGGGCTCATCACCGCGCTGGACAAGGCCGAGGCCGTCTCGCCGACCGAGGTGCGCTTCAACCTGACCCGCCCCGACGGCACCTTCCTCGACAACGTGGGCTTCTGGCTGCCCGTCGTGCCCAAGCACGTGTTCGAGAAGGCGCCGAGCGTGCAGAAGTTCGCCAACGACGCGAACTGGGTCAGCGCGGGGCCGTTCAAGCTCACCAAGGTCGAGCGCGGCCAGCGCTACATCATGGAGCGGGTCGACGACTTCGGCCCTGGGGCGCCCACGGTCAAGGAGATCGTGTTCCGCGTCTTCCCCGACGTGAACACCGAGGTCCTGGCGCTGCGCAACGGCGAGATCGACCTGATCGGCAACGTGCTGCCGCCCGCCACCGCGACCGAGCTGAAGAGCGACCCGAACGTCAAGCTGGAGCAGATCCCGTCGCTGGGCTGGGCGCACCTGCAGTACAACACCAAGCGCAAGCCGCTGGACGACGTCCGCGTCCGCCAGGCGCTGGCCCACGCCGTCGACTACGAGGCCATCAGGAACATCGCGCTCAAGGGCTTCGCCAAGTCGTCCAACTCCAGCGTCCTGACCCCGTCGCTGCCCGACTACGCCGACCCCGCCTCGAAGGAGTACGTCTTCGACCCCGAGCTGTCGAAGAAGCTGCTGGCCGAGGCCGGGCAGTCGAACCTCAGCCTGAGCATGATCTACGACCAGGCCGACCCGAACATCGCCCGCTGGGCCCCCATGGTCCGCGACTCGGCGAAGAAGGCCGGGATCACGATCAAGCTTCAGGGCCTGGAGCGCAACACGTACCTGGACAAGACGTTGAAGCGCGACTTCGACATCTACGCCGGGTCGTGGGCGGTCATGGACAACCCGCCCGCCAACCTGGGGCTGGCCTTCAAGACCGACGGGTTCATCAACTACGCCCAGGTCAGCGACCCCAAGCTGGACGACCTCATCGACCAGGCGCAGCGCGCGCTCACCCAGGAGGAGGCCAAGGCGCCGATCCAGGAGGCCGCCCGGATCATCCGTGACCAGGTCTACGACAACGTCCTGTACGTGGAGACGTTCAACATCGCGCACTCCACGAAGTGGACCGGGTTCCGGCCGATGCCCAGCGAGCTGCTGTCGATCCTGAACCCGCTCTCCCTCGCCTCGGCCAAGCCGGCGGGCTGATCGCCATGCGCTTCGTCGGCCTCCGGCTGGCCCGCGGCCTGCTCACCCTGTGGTTCGCGGTCACGGTGACGTTCTTCCTGGTCCGCCTGCTGCCGGGCGACCCGGTGCTGGCCGTGGCCGATCCGAACATGACCGAGGAACTGCGTCAGAAGCTGCTGGCCGACTTCGGCCTGGACCAGCCGCTCGGCGTCCAGTACCTGGACTACCTCGGCCAGTTGCTGCAGGGCAACCTCGGCATGTCGTTCCGGCAGTCGATCCCCGTGACGACCGTGCTCATGGAGCGGCTGCCGTGGACGCTGATCCTGACCGGCTCGGCCATGGTGGTGACGATCGTGCTGGGCATCCCGCTCGGCGTGCTCGCCGCCACCAGGGCCAAGGGCTGGCTCGACCGCGTCATCCAGCTCACCGGCGTCACCGCGCAGTCGTTGTTCGTGCCGAGCGTGGGCATCTTCCTCATGTACGTGCTGGGCGTGTGGCTGGGCTGGTTCCCCATCGGCGGCGCGGTCGACCTCGACGCCACCGGCCCCGCCGCCACCCTCAGCATGCTGCACCACCTGGTGCTGCCGTGCCTGTCGCTGGTGTTCATCCAGCTCGGCGGCTACGTGCTGACCATGCGGACCACGCTCATCGAGGCACTCGGCGAGGACTACGTGTCGTTGGCCAAGGCCAAGGGCGTGCCTCCCGGGGCCGTGGTGTGGAAGCACGCCCTGCGCAACGCGCTGCTGCCGACCACCACCATCGCCGGGCTCCAGCTCGGCACCCTGGTCGGCGGCGCGGTGCTGACCGAGACCATCTACGCCTACCCGGGCATCGGCCGCGCCATCTACGAGGCGGTCGGCCAGCTCGACTTCCCTGTGCTGCAGGGCGCGTTCGTGCTGCTCGCCGCCGCCGTCGTGGTGGCCAACCTGATCACCGACGTGGCCTACGGAATCCTCGACCCCAGGGTGCGCACCTCATGACGGCATCCGTGACGGCCGCGGCCGTCGAACTCACCCCGCGCCAGCGGACCTGGGCGTCCTTCCGGCGCAACCCGCTCGGCGTGGGCAGCGCGATCGTGCTGACCCTGATGGCGCTGGTCGCGCTGCTCGCCCCGCTCATCGCGCCGTTCCCCGAGGGGTACGGCACCGACACCTCACAGCCGCCCTCGGCCGCCCACTGGTTCGGCACCGACGACATCGGCCAGGACGTCTTCGCCCAGGTCGTCTGGGGCACCCGGGTCAGCATGGCGGTCGGCGTCAGCGCCTCCGTGCTGGCCATCGTCATCGGCCTGCTCATCGGCGTCAGCGCCGCCTACTTCCGCCGTCTGGACACGCCGCTCGGCGTGCTGGTGGACCTGTCGCTGTCGCTGCCCGTGCTGCCGCTGATGATCCTGGTGGCGGCGCTGGCCGGGCCCAGCGTGCGCACGCTGGCCGTGGTGATCGCGCTGTTCAGCTGGCCGGAGGTGGCCCGCGTGGTGCGCTCGCAGGCGCTGTCGATCGTGCCCATGCCGTTCGTGGCCGCCGCCAAGGTCGTCGGCGGCTCGTCGCTGTGGATCGTCCGCAAGCACCTGCTGCCCGGCGTGGTGCCCGTCGTCGGCGTGTCGGTGGTGCTGACCACGTCTCGCGCGGTGCTGGCCGAGGCCGGGCTGTCGTTCCTCGGCCTGGGCGATCCCAACAGTTGGTCGTGGGGCACGATCCTGCACAAGGCGCAGCAGTCGGGCGCGCTGGCCTCTGCCTGGTGGACCACGCTGTTCCCGTCGCTGGCGATCCTGCTGCTGGTGCTGTCCACGACCCTCCTCTCCGTGGCCTACAACGACGCTCGCAACCACAGGAGCGATTCATGACCTTCTCCCAGAGGCTGCCCGGCTCCTTCTACGCAGGAGCCCTCGACCGGGTCAGGGCCCGGATGTCCGAAGAGGGGCTGTCGGCGCTGCTGCTCGACGACCCGCTCGACGTCGCCTACCTCACCGGCTTCCACCACTTCCCGAACGAGCGGCCGGTCGCCTGCTGGCTGCCGCTCGACGGCGACCCCGTGCTGCTCGTGCCCGAGCTGGAACGCGAGTACGCCCACGACCAGCTCGCCAGGGCCGAGATCGTGGCCTACCCGGAGTTCCCCGGCGTACGGTCGCCGTTCGCGGTGCTGGCCGGGCACGTACGCGTCCCCGACCAGGCCGCGTACGCGTCCTCGACCGCCGTCGGCCGGACGAAGGCGCTGGCCGAGGCGTTCCCCGCGACCCGCTGGAGCGTCTCCGACGCGGTCGGCCGGGTGCGCCTGCGCAAGCTGCCCGAGGAGATCGCGCTGCACGAGGAGGCCGCCCGCATCGCCGACCAGATGATCGAGGCCGGGGTCGAGCTGGTCAGGTCGGCCGTCGAGTCCGGCGGCGCGCTGCCCTCGGAGACCGAGCTGGCGGGCCACGTCATCGCGCACGGCTCCCGCCTCATGTACGCCCGCCACGAGGACGTCGTCGTGGTGCCCATGCTCACCGGCGGACTCGTCTACGGCGGCCCCAACTCGGCCCAGCCGCACCGCCTGCCCGGCGGCGACCGGCTGCGGGCGGGGGAGACGTTCATGCTGTCGCTCGGCTGCGCGGTCGGCGGCCGGTTCGTGGAGAGCGAGCGCACGTTCGTCATCGGCGAGCCAACCAGCCGCCAGGCCCGCTACTACGAGGTCGTCCGCGAGGCGCAGGAGGTCGGCACCGAGGCGCTCGTCCCCGGCGTCACCTGCGAGGAGGTCAACCGCCGCTGCCTGGCGGTCATCAAGGAGGCCGGGTACGGCGAGCACCTGCGCCACCGGCAGGGCCACGGCATCGGCCTCGGCTTCCACGAGCCGCCCTGGCTGTCGGACGGCGACGCGACCGAGCTGGCCCCCGGCATGATCCTGTCCAGCGAGCCCGGCGTGTACGTGCCCGGCCACGCCGGATACCGCATCTCGGACACGGTGCTGGTCACCGAGTCGGGGCCGCGGCGGCTGACGGCGTACCCGCGCGAGCTGACCGACGTCATCATCTGAACCCCCCGGCACTCTTCCCGAAGGAGACAAGCGCTTGTACGTCGACATCAACGGCAACCGGCTCAACGTCGAGGTCCTCGGCGAGGGCGAGAACGTGATCATCGCCCACCACGGCGCGCCAGGGCTCGGGTCGCTCACCGAGCCCAGGGCCTCCTTCGGCCGGCTCGCCGACGCCTACCGGGTGGTCGTCTTCGACGCCAGGGGCTCGGGGAGCAGCGGGCTGACCGGCCCGTTCTCGCACGAGCAGTGGGTGGCCGACGTCGAGGCCCTGCGCCGCTGGATCGGCGCCGAGCGAGTGGTCATCGCCGGCGGCTCGTACGGCGGCTTCATCGCCATGGAGTACGCCGCCCGCCACCCCGACCGGGTCAGCGCCGTCGTGCTGCGCGACACCTCGGCCGACAACGCCAACCAGGAGCTGGCCACGCGCAACGCCGCCGCCTCGTCCCGGGTGGCGATCGACCGGGACAAGCTCGACCGGATCATGTCCGGCACCGTCCGCGACGACGACGACCTGCGCGACTGCTGGCGCGAGATCCTGCCGCTCTACGACCATGACTTCGACCCCGTCAGGGACCGGGCCAAGGTCGAGCAGCGGGTGGCCGCCACGCCGTACCACTACGAGACGCACAACTACGCCTTCGCCGTCAACCAGCCCGCCTACGACATCAAGCACCTCCTGCCCGGCATCACCGCGCCGACCCTGGTGACCGTCGGACGGCACGACTGGATCACGCCGCCCGAGTGCAGCGAGACCATCGCGCGCCTCATCCCCCGCGCCGAGCTGCGGATCTTCGAGAAGTCGGGGCACTCGCCGCAGGTCGAGGAGGCCGACCTGTGGGAGGCCACCGTCCGCACGTTCCTCGACGGTGTGCTCGGCGGCGCGCTCGGCGAGGTGCGAGCACGGGGCTGAACGCGCGATGATGCCCCCGATGGAAGATCTCGATGACCTCGACCGCAAGATCCTCGCCGCGCTGCACGTGAACGGCCGGGCGAGCTGGACCGACCTGGCCCAGCTCCTCGGCATCTCCACCACCACGGTGGCGCGGCGAGCCCAGCACCTGTTCGGCGCGGGGCTGGCCAGGGTGGCGGTGCTGCCGCACCCGGAGCACGAGGGGCCCGTCGACCTGTTCGTCGTGCGGCTGACCTGCGCGCCGGGCAGCCAGCTCCGGGTGGCCGGGGTGCTCGCCCGGCACCCTGGCACCCGCTACGTCGCCATCCTCACCGGCGGCTACGACGTGGTGTTCGAGCTGGTCGTCCCCAAGAACGGCGACCTCTACTCGATGCTGGTCGACTTCGTGCACTCCGTCCCCGGGGCCCAGCAGAGCAACGCCGACCTGGTGCTGCACACGTACAAGGTGAGCTACGACTGGAGCGTGCCCGTCCTGGGGGAGCACGCGGCGGCGTTCGCCGGGCGGCGGCCCGTCCACGCCTGCGAGCGCGGCCACCTCGACGACGTCGACCGCGAGGTGCTGGCCGCGATGCGCGAGGACGGCCGGGCCAGCTTCCAGTCCGTGGGCCGCCGCCTCGGCATCAGCGAGAGCACGGCCCGGCGGCGGCTGGAGGCCATGCTGGAGCGCGGCTGCGCCTCGGTCACCACGTTCATCCCGGCCGCCGCGCTCGGCTACGAGGCCGAGATCCTGTTCTGGCTGTCGGTCGAGCCCAGCATGCAGGACAGCGTGGCCGAGCGGCTGTCGCACGAGCGCGGCGTGCGGATGATCGCCTCCATGCTGGGGCAGGCGTCGCTGTTCTGCGAGGTGATCGTGCCGACCACCGCCGACCTGCACCACTTCACCTCGCGCACCCTGGCCGCCGTGCCCGGCATCCGCTCGTGGACGGCCGGCGTCCAGGTCCTGACGGTCAAGCGCGGCTTCCTCATGGTGCCGTGGGCCGAGGACCGGATCGCGGCGGCGCTGGCGGACGCGCCGCAGTCGTAGCGCGCGTGTAGCGGTGCTTGGCGCCCGGCGGGAAATACTCCAGGTCGCCCGCCTCGCGCAGCCGGACGAACGGCATCCGCTGCCCCGGCGGCACGTACGCGGCGAACTCGCTGTTCAGGCGGAGCAACTGGCCGAGGATCGACTCGCCCGCCGCCTGGGCGACCTCCTCCGAGGGCTTCTCGCCGGGCATCAGCTCCACCGTCACCACCAGGTGCCGGTCGTGCCGCTCGTCCTCGGCCACCTCCAGCACGAACTTGCCGGTCACCGACCCGCTCACCTCCGGCTGCTCCAGGCCGACCGCGATGTTCTCGGGGTAGACGTTCGCGCCGTAGTAGGACACGGTGAAGTGGCTGCGGCCGAAGACGTACACGAAGGGGCGCTCGGGGCCGTCCTGCTCGGGCCGGTGACCGCGGTCCCGGACGAACCCCAGCAGGTCCCGGTGCGGGAGCACGCCGCCCTCGTCCGCGATGTGGTAGCGGATCAGCGGCACGCCGTTGTCGCCCGAGAACAGCAGTGTGCCCTGGTGCTCCTCGAAGAAGCGGACCCGCGGGTCGTACTGGGCGAGAGTCGGCAGGCGCGACTCGCCGAACAGCTCCCTTGCCGTGCCCGGCCGGGCCGCCAGGAAGCGGCGGATGCCCACCGACAGCGCGGTCTCGTTGGCCAGGACGCCCGCGTCGGCGGTGCCGTACAGGGAGGCGATGCCGCGTACGGGGTCGGCGATCCCGGCCCGCTCGGCGACCAGCGCCCGCCACTCCTCGCTGAACACCTCGCCCGCCGTGACCAGCTTGACGTTCCAGTCGGCCCAGGGGAGGTCCTCGGTGTCGATGACGTTCTTCAGGAACGGCGGGTAGCCCAGCAGCACGACCTGGTCGAAGTGCGGGGCCAGCTCGGGGAGCACCCGCCGGATCTCCCGCCGGTCGGTGCCAGGGGCGACCACGGTGATCGGGTAGCCGCGCTCGGCCAGATGGCGGCAGCAGCCGACGGTGAACAGGCCGCCCACCCAGGTGCCGAGGGCGAAGCAGACCACGGCCAGCGTACGCCGCTCGCGGGCGCAGAAGGAGTCGCTGAAGACCTCCTCGAAGCGGTCGGCGATCACCCGCTCGTCCGCGACCGAGCGAGGCCAGAACGACGGCGTCCCCGTGGACCCGGAGGAGACGGCGATCATGTCGCCGATCACCCCGTTCCTGCACAGGTCGGGGAGGGGGTGGCGGAGGGTGTAGTTGTCCTTGGTGGTCATGGGCAGCCGGGCGAAGTCCTCCGGCGTCACGACCCTCGCGGGGTCCACCTGGTGCTCGGCGAGGAACCTGCGGTAGGCGGGGACGGTGGCCGCCACCTCGTGGAAGAGCTCAACCGGGTCCATCCGCCGACTGTACGGCGCGGGCGCGGGCGGGGGAACGACCCCGGCCCATTCCCCAGTCGATTCCCCGGCCCATTCCCCGGCCCTTCGCCCAGCCTCTTGCCGGGCCTTTTTCCCGGCGCTTCGCCCGGCGCTTCGCCCGGCCTTTTGCCCGGCCTATTCGCCGGGGCGGACCAGGCCGCTCTCGTAGGCGTACACGATGGCCTGGGCGCGGTCGCGCAGCCCGAGCTTCATCAGCACCCGCCCCACGTGCGTCTTGACCGTCTGCTCGGCCACGAACAGCTTCTCGGCGATCTCCTGGTTGGACAGCGCCTGCGCGACCAGCATGAGCACCTCGCTCTCCCGATCGGTCAGCTCGTCGAGCCGCCGGCCCGCCACCGGCCGGGACGTGCCCAGCCGGGCGAACTCGGTGATCAGCCGCTTGGTGATCGCCGGGGCGATGAGCGCCTCCCCGGCCGCGACCACGCGTACGGCCTCGGCGAGCTGCGCGGCCGAGGCGTCCTTGAGCAGGAACCCGCTCGCGCCCGCCCGCAACGCCTCGTAGACGTAGTCGTCGAGGTCGAACGTCGTCAGGATGAGCACCTTCGCGCTCTCCTGGCGGGCCAGCAGCTCCCTGGTCGCCTCCAGGCCGTTCATGACGGGCATGCGCACGTCCATCAGCACCACGTCGGGGCGCAGCTCGGCGGCCCGCTCGACGGCCTCGCGCCCGTCGGCCGCCTCGCCCACCACCTCGATGTCGGGCTGCCCGCTCAGGAACACCGTGAACCCGGTGCGGACCATGCCCTGGTCGTCGGCGATCAGAACCCGGATCAAACGCCCTCCTTCTCCGCGATCGGCAGGCTCACGCGTACCTCGAAGCCTCCGCCGGGAACGGGCCCGGCGTCGAGCGTGCCGCGCAGCAGCGCCGCCCGCTCCCGCATCCCCACCAGCCCTTGCCCGCCCCCGCGCGCCGCCGCCTGTGCGGCCCTCCCGCGCGGGGCCGCCGGCTCGGTGCCCGGTCCGTTGGCGATGCGCAGGCGCAGCTCGACGTCGGTGCGGGTGACGTCGACCGCGACGGTGGCGCCGGGCGCGTGCCGCATCACGTTGGACAGCGACTCCTGGACGATCCGGTAGGCCGACAGCTCCACCGCCGACGGCAGCTCGCCCGGCGCGCCGCCCCGCTCGACGCGTACGGCCAGCCCGGCGGCCCGCGCGTTGGCGACCAGCTCGTCGATCCGGTCGAGCCCCGGCTGCGGCGCGGTGTCGGTGCGGCCCGCCGGATCGCGCAGCACGCCCAGCACCTGGCGCAGCTCGGCGATCGCCTCCAGCGACAGGCCCCGGATCTCGGTCAGCCCCGCTTCGAGCTGGGCCACGTCGCCCGCCGCCTTGAGCGGCACCGCCTCCGCCTGGATCGCGATCACCGACATGTGGTGCGCGACCACGTCGTGCAGCTCGCGCGCGATGCGGGCGCGCTCGGCCAGCACCGCCTGCGCGTTCTCGGCCTCCCGCGTGCGCCGCTCCTCCGTCACCAGTCTCTCGGTGGCGCTGCGCCGGACGCGTACGTTGTAGCCGAACAGCGCCGCGACCGACACGATGACCGCGATGAGCGGCATCGAGTTGGGATGGATGATCCAGGCGGCGAGCACGGTGAGCACCCAGATGGCCACCGTGACGCGCCGTTCGCAGCGTACGGCGACCGAGTAGAGGACCATCAGGTAGGTGACGATCGCCGGCATGGGATAGGGCGGATCGCCCTGGACCAGCCTGAGGTCGACCCAGACGATGAGGGGCAGCGTCACGAACGCGACCCGCCAGGCGGCCAGCGGCCAGCGGTGCCGCAGGGCCAGGGGCAGGCAGGCGGCGATCGCGGTCAGGTAGACCGCCGACTCGGCGATCGGGCCCGGCCGGATGCCGCCGCGCGCGAGCTGGCGGGCGGCCTCGAGGTTCCAGTCGAGCACCATCGACAGGGTGAGCCCGTAGAGGAAGACCGCCAGCGCGAGATCGGCGAGCTGCACCAGGTCGTAGGTCTGGAACGGCATCAGGCGGCGAAAGCCGCGCGGCACCCTGTGCCTCAGGCGGGGCACGGGCCGGTAGGGATCGGCCGCACCCCGGAACAACGCCAGCTCGAACGGCCGCAGCACCACCAGGGTGGCCTCCCACACCCGCTCCCACCGGCGGGGCGCCGGGGCCCCGCCCCCCGCGTCAC
>NZ_BAAAZP010000063.1:0-1656 GCF_039536965.1 Nonomuraea antimicrobica
TTCATTCCGTCGGTCAGTTTTCCGGACGGGACCTGCACCCACGCGTTCCCACCGGAGGCGTACGCGGTGGCGCCCTGACCGGACCAGATCAATCCCGAACCCTGCTGCGGCGCGGCCGGGTCGTGCTCGATCTCCGCGCCCAGCACCAGCTTCGCACCACCGGCGTCGGACACCTTCCCATACAGCCACGGCGTCGCCGAAGCCAGCGTCCACGCATCAGCACCCCGCGTGGCCGGCACCGCACCCAGCCCGCTGCCCGCCGTCCCGCTCACCGCCACGGTGGCCGACTGCCACTCCGACCACGGACCCGCCACGTTGCCGGCAGTAGACGCCCGCACCCGCCAGCGAATCAACCACCCATCCTTCAACTTGCCCGCCGTCACCACCGGCGACTGCACCCAACACGTGATCAGCGCCGAACACGAACCACTGGACACCGCACCGGCGCCCGACCAGATCAACCCCGAACCCTGCCCGGCGGCCGACGGATCGTGCTCGACCTCCGTCTCCAGCCGCAACGACCGCGACTCAGGATCAGCCCCGTAAGCCGAGAATGTCGGCTGAGTGGACGACAGTGTCCACAGTCCCGCGTTGACCTGCCCGGGAGAGGCTGCCAGCCCTGACACCACCGGCTTGGAGGTGTCCACCCGGCCGGCCTGCCACTCCGACCACGGACTCGCCACCCCGCCAGCGGTTGAGGTCCGTACTCGCCAGCGGATCAGCCAGCCGTCCTTCAGCTTGCCCGCCGTCACCACCGGCGACTGCACCCAACATGTGATCAGCGCCGAACACGAACTACTGGACACCGCACCGGCGCCCGACCAGATCAACCCCGAACCCTGCCCGGCGGCCGACGGATCGTGCTCGATCTGAGTGTCCAGCCGCAACGACCGCGACTCCGGATCAGCCCCGTAAGCCGAGAACGTCGGCTGCAGCGATGTCAACGTCCACAGCCCCGAATTGACCTGGCCGGGGGAGGCTGCCAGCCCTGACACCACCGGCTTGGAGGTGTCCACCCGGCCGGCCTGCCACTCCGACCACGGGCCCGTCACCCCGCCAGCGGTTGAGGTCCGTACTCGCCAGCGGATCAGCCAGCCGTCCTTCAGCTTGCCCGCCGTCACCACCGGCGACTGGACCCAACATGTGATCAGCGCCGAACACGAACCACTGGACACCACTCCGATACTGGCCCAGATCAGGCCTGAACCCTGACTGGCCGCGCCCGGGTCATGCTCGACCTGCGTCTCCAAACGCAACGACCGCGACTCCGGATCAGCCCCGTACGCCGAGAACGTCGGCTGCAGCGTCGACAGCGTCCACAGTCCTGAGGTCTCCTGGCCGGGGGAGGCTGCCAGCCCTGACACCACCGGCTTGGAGGTGTCCACCCGGCTCGACTGCCACTCCGACCACGGTCCCGTCACCTTGGTGGCAGTGGTGACTCGAACCCGCCAGCGGATCAGCCACCCGTCTTTCAACTTGCCTTCCGCCACCACCGGCGACTGCAACCAGCACGAGATCGACATCGAACAAGAGCCACTGGACACCGCACCGGTGCCCGACCAGATCAACCCCGAACCCTGCCCGGCGGCCGAGGGGTCATGCTCGACCTGCGTCTCCAAACGCAACGACCGCGACTCCGGATCAGCCCCATACGCG
>NZ_BAAAZP010000064.1:0-2108 GCF_039536965.1 Nonomuraea antimicrobica
ACTACACCTTCGCCCGGGAAGACGCCACCATCGTCGGCCAGCGCCTCGCCGGCCACAACGACATCGCCCACTCGGTGGCCTTCAGCCCCGACGGCAAAATCCTGGCCACCGGCAGCGGAGACGACACCGTGCGGTTGTGGGACGTAGCCACCCGCACCCCCATCGGCCGCCCCCTCACCGGCCACACCGGCTGGGTCTCCGCGGTGGCGTTCAACCCGAACGGCAAGCTCCTGGCCACCAGCAGCCTGGACGGCACCGTGCGGTTGTGGCAACTGGGGAATGATTCCGATTGATAATCAAGCCTGCGGTCCGTTTCTGCCGTATTCGCCGCAGGCGCGGAGAGGGATTGGTGAGCAGGGTGTCGGTTGCAGTTGAAGCTGCCGGTGTCCGCGTGTTGTTGTCGGTGCTCGTGTCGGTGTTCAGGTTGAGTTGTCGGATTCCGCCTTCGGCTCCGATCTTGGTGGGGCAGAATGCCGAGCCATGACGGCTTTGCGCGCGCTGGCCTGCGGGATGGACACTGCGGGTGCCGATTAATCATCCGACCCGGTCAGGCGGCATGCCGATACTCCTTCAGCACACCACCAAGTTGATCATGTCGGCGGATATCGAGTGGTGCGATTCCAGCGGAGGCGATGTCGGGAAGTGATCGAAGCGGAGCTGCCTGCCGGAGAGCGCGGTGCGGCCGGTATGAGTTGTAGAAGGTCTCGAACTCACGCAGCGCGTAGAGAAGATGGCTCTGGCTCCAGATCAAGGTCCGGTCCAGCAGTTCGCGCCGGCAGGTCTGGATCCAGCGCTCCATGATGGAGTTCATCCGTGGTATTCCGACACCGCTCTTAACGATGCGTACTGCGGCATCGGCCAGCACCGCGTCGAAGGCCACAGCAAAGGTCCAGTGACACGCGATCAGACGCCGGTGTCAGCGCAGCAGCGTCCCCGGCGTCGCGAACAACCGCCGACGACCGGCCGCAGACAGCAGCCACGCCAGCACGCTGATCACCGCCCAATCCGCCCACGACAGCCGAGGCCTGGCCACCTGCCGACGCAACACCGCGAGCTGATGACGCAAAACGAGGATCTCCGCGTCCTTCGATTGCCGCGAGCGACCCAGCAGCACCAGCCAACCCACGAGCCGGACAAAGATTAGATAAGCAACCGCAGCACCATGAACAGCGATCACGCCCGCCAGAACGCGAACATCACTCCCCAGATCAGCCCCAACGGCCGAGCTTCGGGCACCCACAGGCACAACCCCACCCGGGGTCTGCGCTATGAACGAGCCGAGAGAATCATCGCGAGAAGCAGCGGATCTTTTATCTGCTGGTCACGGACGGCTTGGCCGGGGAGACGAGCCCGCTTGGACAAGGCTTGACCGGCCGTCAGGCCGGCGCTGACCAGCGGCACTGTGCAGACCTTCTGGGTTGATCTTCGTATGGTGATCTCTGGGGTCTGAACTGACGGTGCCGATCTAAATGATCTACCGCGCTACACAGTCCGTACACAAGAGCAACCACCGAGCAACCAATCATGATCAACAACGAGGCCGGGGGCCGACGAGAACCGAGAAAGCCCAGGTCGGGCGCGGTGTTGGAGAGTAGGGCGGGTGGGACTTGAACCCACGACTCACGGATTATGAGTGGGTTCCCTCAGTGTCGTTCAGTGCCACGGAGTGCTAGTTGCTACCGCTGTGGCCGGAATTTTACCACCGTCGTGTCAGGTAGTGGCGATTGATGCCGCGCCGTATCACGTACACGCGAGCAACCACCGAGCAACCATGCGCCCTTGACCATCGCCACTATGTGCCGTTTGCCCACCAGGTTGCCGCTCGTCGGCCGTCAGCGGGTGGCCTGACTTCAGTATCCTGGCTGACTCCTCACCGAGCTACCGTGCGTGGGGGTCAGCCCACATAAGTCGAAACCCACGATGAAATGATCTTGAGGGGTGCTGCTTCTGGTCGCAGGCGCACTGTTCAACCAAGGCGGTCTACATCCCGGTGAGAACGTAGCCCAGGTCGTGGGCATCCCACTGCTCTTCCCGACGCTGCTGGTGCCGTGAGGGGCCACGGAGATTCCGGACAGCCGTCTTATGGGCGTAGCCTATGCGGCTGTTTG
>NZ_BAAAZP010000065.1:0-11064 GCF_039536965.1 Nonomuraea antimicrobica
CGCCGACGCCGCCAACGGCAAACCGTCAGACGACACGACCACCGCGTGCGCGACCCCCGGGACCGTGCTGACGAAGTCGGTGATCAGCCAGTCCACCCCGCGTGCCGCGTGGCTCAGGTCCTTCATGCGCCCTCCTCCCTTTCGTTGTCCCTCGGGCCAGAGGGGAACGCCTTGCCCTCGCTGATGTCGTCGCGCGCCGCCCTGAAGCCCTGCTGGAAGCTGGAGAGCCGGTTGCGCACCCGGTCGGGCGACACCGACGGCATCGGTGAGACGCCCTTCGGTGAGGCGGCGGTGTCGGCGGAGCCGGGCACCAGGTTCGCCTTCGGCACCCGCTTGGGCAGCCCCGCCGCCGTCGCACCGTCACGTACCGGCTCCGCCGCCGCCTCCGCCGCGCTCCAGCCCGCGTCGGCCTTGGAAGAGCCCCAGCTCGCGCCGTTGGCGTCGCGTCCGAACCAGGCCGACTCGACGGCGGCGAAGATCGGCAGGTAGTCGTCGCCGGCGGACGCGGGCGGCACCGCCGGCATGGGGCCCGTGGCGCCGGAGTCGGACTCGGGGAACTCGAACCCCGGCCGCTGCGGCGGATTGGTGTCCTGGCTCCAGCCCCCGGGCGGCGGCTGGGTCACGGGTCGTCTGGGCAGGCCGCGGTCGCCGTTCCAGGACGAGCCGCGGGTCGGCGTCCAGACGTCGCCGCTCTCGAAGGCCCCGCCACGCGGCTCGGCCGGCCACGCGGGCGGCGGGTCGGACTGCCAGGAGGGCGGGGGCCAGTTGCCGCCCGCGTCGGGGTTCGAGGGGAACGACGGGTGGCCGGGGCCCATCTGGAACGTGGGCTGCGGCCAGTCGGTGAGCGGCGCGGGGTGCGGCCCCGAGTACGGGTCGTCCCCGTGCCCACCGGCCGCCGCGCCCGCCAGCGCGGGCGGCTGGTTGCCGCCGGCGAAGGAGGGCGGCTGGTTGCCGGAGAAGGACGGCATCCCGGAGAAGTCGGGAGCCTGGGCGCCGAGCATGTTCTCGGGGATCAGCACCATGGCGGTCAGGCCGCCGGAGCTGTGCGGGCGCAACTGCACCCGGATGCCGTGCCGGTGCGCCAGCCTGGCGACCACGAACAGACCCATGCGCCGCGACACCGACACGTCCACGCTCGGCGCGTCGGTCAGCCGCTCGTTGGCCTGGACCAGCTCCTCGGCGGTCATGCCGATGCCGGAGTCGGTGATCGACAACATCACGCCGCCGCCGTCGATCCTGCTGCCCGAGACCGTCACCCTGGTCTCGCGCGGCGAGAACGACAACGCGTTCTCGACCAGCTCGGCGAGCAGGTGGATGACGTCGTTGACGGCCTGACCTGCCACCGACACCCCGTCGGGCACCTGGAGCACTACGCGTTCGTAGTTCTCGACCTCCGACAGGGACGCCCTGGCCACGTCGACCAGCTTGACCGGCTGGCTCCAACGCCGCGGCGGATCCTGACCCGCCAACACCAACAGGTTCTCACTGTTACGACGCATACGCGTGGCCAGATGATCCAGCTTGAACAGGTTCCCCAACCGCTGCTCATCCTGCTCACCCTGCTCCAGACCATCGATCAACGTGATCTGCCGCTCCACCAACGTCTGACTACGCCGCGACAAATTCACGAACATCGCGTTCACATTGCTCCGCAACCGCGACTCCTCACCCGCCAACCGCACCGCCTCACGATGCACCTCATCGAAGGCCCGCGCCACCTCACCGATCTCGTCGTGCGTGTCCACGCCGATCGGGACGACGGGGCCGACCGTGCCGTCACCGCTGTCACGCAGTTGCTGCACGGTCTCCGGCAGGCGCTGCCCGGCGATGTCCAGCGCCTCGCGGCGCAGCCGACGCAGCGGCCTGATGAGCGAACGGGCGATGAGCGAGATGATCGCGATGACCACGACGAGCAGGAGCAGGATGAGCCCGCCGGAGATCATCGCCGAGCGGTTGGCCCCCTCCTCCAGGCCGCGGGCGCGCAGGATGACCGAGGACGACAACTCCTTCTCCACGCTGCGCAGCGCGTCGATCTTGCCGGTGCTGACGTCGAACCAGGTGGCCACGTCCCGATCGGGGCGGGTCCCGATGCTCAGTTCCTTGCCCTCGGCCGACTGCGCCATGGCCCGCAGCCGGAACAGGTCGGTCTGGTCCACGTCGCGGCCCACGACGGTGTTGCGGTAGAGCTCGAGCTGGTCGAGGTTGGCCAGGGTGGCGAACAGCGTCTCCTCGCTCTCCTCACGCGACTTGGCGTCGGTGAGCGCGTCGAGTTCGCCGCTGTCGAAACCCTTCTTGTCCAGCGCGCTGGCCAGGATGCCACGCTGCTTGGACGCCTGCTCCTTGGCCCGGGCGATGGCGGCCATCGAGCCGGCACTGTCGGCCACCTCGTCGTCCACCGCGACCTGGCCCACCTGGTCGTGGAACTGCAGCAACGCCGCGATGATCTCGGAGTACTTCCGGATCATCGGCAGCGGCTGGATCTTGCCGTTGACGGCCGTCTCGCGCAGCGTCGGGATCTCCTCCAGCCGCCGCAGCACCGGGCGCACGCCCTCGGCGTGGGTCTCCGACAGGGCCTGCGCCTGCTGTTTGGCCTCGTCGATGAGGCCGTTCACGTTGCTGTAGGTGGTGCGTAACTGGGCCTCGCGGGCCTCCGGCCGGCCCTGGGCGATGTAGAGGGCGGTCTCGTCGCGTTCGAAGGACAGCTCGTGCGTCACGGCTCCGAGCTGCTGGCTGAGCTCAGCGACCTCTCTGAGCGTCTGGTACGTGCGGGCGTCGCTGAGTGAGGTCACGACGCTCAGCCCGCCCAGGCCCACGGCGACGGCCGTGGGAACGACGATCAGCGCGATGAGGCGTGACCGCACGTGCCAGTTGCCCAATCCGAACCTCTTCGAGGACGGTTTGGACGACCGTCTCTTCTGGTGGCCGTGCGGCTCGCGGTCAGCGGAAGCATCAGCGCTCTGCGTTCTCACTTGCCTTCGCAACCTCTCGACCTTGAGGGGGAATTCTCGGGGACGATGCAGGTATTGCAGGTAGGAGCCAATATGTGCGTCCAGATAAGCGCCATTTGAGCACACAGGTGAGCAAGGGCCAACCACTACTAGTGCCCCGATGGGGTGTTTATGCCTAGATGTCCAGAAAATACGACAGAATCGATAGACGGCCTTCTATCAGGGGAAACAGGAATGCGGGACCGTTCCACGAGCCCCGGGCCTGACTCGTAGAAAAGATCAGAAGTGTGGCATCATCCGTAACAGCCGCCCCGCTTGCCACCTCCTTCACCAAAACGGACATACATTCGCGTCTTTCGAGGTCGTCAAATTTTCACCCTATAGCGCTAAACGGACATTGCAACCACAAGTGTCATGTTCGCGTTAATGACCGGCAATTTGGTGCTACGGTCTATCCCTGTTGTTGCGTCAGGCATACAGTCCCCGGGAGCAGAAGCCGCCCGGTTCCCCCCTGGCTCCACCCGAAGGGAGTCCCTGACATGAGGCTTGGCCGTTCCGCCAGAGCCGCCATCATCGGGTTCGCTTTGACACTCGGCGCTGTGGCATGCAGTACGGGCGCGAGCCCGTCGGCCAGCGCACCGCCGTCCGCCCTCGCCGCGGGCGGCCTGGAGAAGACCCAACTGAAGATCGCCACGCTTCCGGCCATCGACAGTGCCGCCATCTATGTCGCCATCGACCAAGGGCTCTTCGAGAAAGAGGGCCTGGAGGTGACCCCGCAAGTCGTCCAGGCCGCGCCAGAGGCCATCCCCATGCTGGTGAAGGGCGAGATCGACGCGATGTTCGGCAACTACGTGTCGATGTTCGCCGCGCACGACAAGCAGGCGCTGAAGTTGCGCATCCTGGCCGAGGGCTCTCGCGCGGCCCCCGACTCGCTGAGCGTCATGGCCCTGCCCGACTCGCCCATCAAGACCCCGAAAGACCTGGAAGGCAAGACGATCAACGTGAACGTCCTGCACAACTTCCAGGAGCTGGCCCTCGCCCAGGTGCTCAAGGCCAACAACGTCGACCCGGCCACCATCAAGTACGTCCAGGTGACCTTCCAGAACATCATGCCCTCCTGGAAGGGCGGCCAGATCGACGCCGCCTACCTCGGCGAGCCCATGGTCACGGCCGCCACCTCCACCATGGGGGCCCGCAAGATCCTCGACCCGGCGTCAGGTCCCGCCGCCGAGTTCCCCATCTCCGGCTACGTCAGCACCCAGGAGTGGTACGACAAGAACCCGAAGACCGCGGCGGCCTTCCAGCGCGCCATCCACAACGCGGCCAAGCTCATGGAGAACAACCGCGAGGTGGTGGCCAAGGTGCTGCCGAACTTCACACAGATCGACGCGGCCACCGCCGCCACCGTGACCTTCCCCTACTTCTCCAGCAATGACAACCCGGTCCGCCTCCAGCGAGTGGCCGACTGGATGCTGGAGGCCAAGTGGCTGACGAAGGCCATCGACGTCAAGTCGCTGATGTCGGCCACCACCTCCGGGTGAGCGCTCAGTCCCTGTCCCGTGCCCGTCCGGCGTCACCGGCCACCCGCTGGTCGCGCCGGGCGGCCGGGGCGTTCGCCTTCGCCGCGCTGATCGAGCTGGTCAGCAGGACCGGACTGGCCGATCCCGAGTTCCTGCCGCCCGCCACGGAGATCGTCGGGCGGGCGCTCGCGCTGCTGGCCGACCCGGCCTTCCGCACGCACGCCCTGACGAGCCTGCTCGCCTGGGCCATCGGGCTGTGCGTCGCGGCGGTGCTCGCGGTGCCGCTCGGCCTGCTGCTCGGCAGCGTGCCGCTCATCGACGCGGCCACGCGCTCGGTGGTGGAGTTCCTCCGGCCGATCCCCTCCGTGGCGCTGATCCCGCTGGTGGCCCTGGTGATCGGCACAGGGCTGCAACATCGCGTCACGCTGGTGGTCTACGCCTCGCTGTGGCCCATCCTCTACAACACGATGTACGGCCTGCGCGGCGTCGACCCTCTGGCCAAGGAGTCGCTGCGGTCCTACGGCTTCGGGCCGCTGTCAGTGCTGCTGCGCGTCTCGCTGCCGTCGTCGGCCCCGTTCATCGCCACAGGCGTGCGCCTGGCGGCCGGGGTGGCGCTCATCCTGACCGTCAGCACCGAGATCGTGGCGGGGCGCGGGGAGGGCATCGGGGTGTTCATCTTCTTCGCCGGCATCGCCGTGCCCGCCCGCATGGCCGACATCCTGGCCGGGGTGTTCTGGGTGGGCCTGTTCGGGGTCGTGGTGAACGCGCTGCTGGTGGCCGCGGAACGACAGGCCTTCCGGTGGCACCACGCCCAGCGGGGAGAGCCGTCATGAGGGGCCGGGGCATGCGGACGGCCGCGTTCCGTGCGCTGGTGCTGCTCGGGCTCGTCCTGGTCTGGGAGGTGGGCACGCGGCTGGCGGGCAACCCGTTCTTCCCGCCGCCGAGCACGATCGTGGCCAGGATGCACGCCATGTGGTTCTCCGGCCCGCCGGCCACGCTGTTCCTGACCGACGCCGCCGTCGGGAACATCCTGCCGAGCCTGGGCCGGATGGCGCTCGGGTTCGCCGGGGGCGCGCTGGGCGGGGTCGTACTCGGGCTGGCGGTGGGGCTGTCGGCGCGGGTCTACGACTACCTCGACGGCGTGCTGCAGTTCCTGCGCGCCATCCCGCCGCCGGCGCTGGTGACCGTCTTCCTCGTGGTGTTCGGGTTCGGGCTGCGGATGCAGGTCGCGTTCATCATGTTCAGCATCGTGTGGCCGGTGCTGCTCAACACCGCCGACGGGGCCCGCTCGGTCGAGCCGCTGCACCTGGAGACGGGGCAGGTGTTCCGGCTGTCGCGGGCCGAGCGGCTCTTCCGGGTGATCCTGCCCTCGGCGCTGCCCAAGATGTTCGCGGGGTTGCGGCTGGCCCTGTCGCTCTCGCTGATCGTCATGGTCTTCTCCGAGCTGCTGCCGGGCACCACGAACGGCATCGGCTTCCAGCTCACCGACGCGTACTCGACCTTCGACCTGCCCGCCATGTGGGCCGGGATCGTGCTGCTCGGCGTGCTGGGCTACCTGCTCAACGAGGTGTTCCTGATCGTCGAGCGGCGCGTGCTCTCCTGGCACCACGCCGCCCGCGAGCTGGTGGGTTAGGGTGCCTCCCGTGCGGACGATGATCGTGGGCGGCGGCATCGGCGGGCTCAGCGCGGCCCTGAGCCTGCACGCGGCCGGGCTGGACTGCGTGGTCGTGGAGGCCGCCGGCACGCTGCGGCCGCTCGGGGTGGGCATCAACCTGCAGCCCCACGCCGTACGCGAGCTGACGGAGCTGGGGCTCGGCGGCCCGCTGGCGAAGCTGGGCGTGGAGACCAGCTTCATGACGTTCGCCGACCGGCACGGCAACGTCATCCTGGCCCTGCCCCGGGGCCGGGCGGCCGGCTATCGGTGGCCCCAGTACAGCGTCCACCGGGGAGAGCTCCAGATGGCGTTGCTCGCGGCGGTCGAGGAGCGGGCCGGGCCGGTGCGCACAGGGGTCAGGTTCGAGGACTTCGCGCACGACGGCGACGGCGTGCTCGTCACCCTCCGGCAGGGCGGGCGGGTGCTGCGTGAGCGGGTGGACGTGCTGGTCGGCGCCGACGGCGTGCAGTCGGCGGTGCGGGCCAGGCTGTGGCCGTCCGGCGATCCGCTGCTGTGGGCCGGGATCAGGATGTGGCGCGGAGTGGTGGAGGCCGAGCCGATCCTGGACGGGGCGACGGTGCTGGTCGGCGGCTCCAACCTGGCCGGAAAATTCGTGACTTATCACATCTCGGCCGGTAATCCACGGCTGATCAACTGGGTGGCCGAGGCAAAAGTGGCCGAACCCGGGACGGTGGCGGAAGCCGACTGGTCCCGCGAGGGGAAGTTGCCGGAGGTGGCCGCGCATTTCGCGTCCTGGAAGTACGCGCCCGCCGACATCCCGGCCTTGCTCCACGCCACGCCACGCATACTCGAATATCCGATGGTCGACCGCGATCCGCTGCCCCAGTGGGGCGAGGGCCGGGTGACCCTGCTCGGCGACGCCGCCCACCCGATGTACCCCATCGGCTCCAACGGCGGCTCCCAGGCCGTGCTCGACGCCCGGGTGCTGGCCCGCTGCCTGGCGACGTACGACGACCCGGCCCTGGCGCTGGCGGCGTACGAGGAGGAGCGGCGCCCGCCCACGTCGGCGCTGGTCCTCGCGCACCGGGCGCTGCCCATCGAAGAGACGATCAAACTGGTGACCGAGCGCGCGCCCGACGGCTTCACCGAGATCGGCGAGGTGCTGACCGAGGCGGAGCTGTCGGCCATGGCGGCCGCCCAGCGGCGCATCTCCGATGCGGATGTGCGGGCGCTGAACGAAAGGGAGTCGTGGAGCGTATGAGGCTGTGGCTCCCATGGCAGGCGTCAATGTGCAAGAGTAAGATCGCGCCCTGAGTAGGTTTCCATGACTGACATGCCCGGCACTTACCGCTCCGCTAGAGTCAATTGCGGCTTCGAGAGAGTCGCCCCGCTGTCCGCGGTCTCGCCCCCCGAGGAATTCCCTTGCTCGAGATAGAAAACCTTTCCCATGTGTACGGCGGCGGTACTCCCAACGCGCACCACGCCATCGAAGGACTCAACCTGAGCGTCGCCGCGGGCGAGCTGCTCTGCATCGTCGGTCCGTCGGGGTGCGGGAAGTCGACGCTGCTGCGTTCCATCGCCGGCCTGATCACGCCGACCGGCGGGCAGGTCAAGGTCGAGGGCGACCTGGTGCGCCAGACGCCCGACAACCTCGCCGTGGTCTTCCAGGACTACAGCCGCTCGCTGTTCCCGTGGATGTCGGTCGCCGACAACGTCGCGCTGCCGCTGCGCCGCCGGAACCTGGACAAGCACCAGCGCCGCGAGGCCGCCCAGGAGGCCCTCGAGTCGGTGGGGCTGGAGAACGCGGGCCGCAAATACCCGTTCCAGCTCTCGGGCGGCATGCAGCAGCGGGTGGCGATCGCGCGGGCGCTGGCGTACCGGCCGACGCTGATGCTCATGGACGAGCCGTTCGGCTCGGTCGACGCGCAGACCAGGGAAGACCTGGAGGACCTCGTCCTCAAGGTGCGCGGCCACCACCAGATGACGATCGTGCTCATCACGCACGACATCGACGAGAGCGTCTACGTGGGCGACCGCGTGGTGGTCCTGTCGAAGGCACCCGCGCACGTGGTGGGCGACCTGAAGGTCGACCTCCCGACGCCGCGCGACCAGATCACCACCCGTGAACACTCCGACTTCGTGCACCTGCGCGCCGAGGTGGGACGGCTCGTCCGCGGCCACGCCACCGTGTGACCGAGCCCGGAGCAACTGGGCGGGCGGTTCACGGTGAATGATCGTGACCGGGCGTGCCGGGAGCGCTGAATCGGCCTAATCTGGAAAGCGTGGAGGATGTTCTGGCGGGCCGGGGTTGCACCTGGATGTTCGGGACGCAGTCGCTGACCATCGCCCCCGACCCGGGCAAGGCCCCCAAACTCATGGCCGAGCTTGGCCCCCGCGTCATTCCGTACGCGGCGATCGCCGAGGTCACGCTCGCGCCCGGCAGGCGCGGCACCGTGGTGCTGCGGCTGGAGCCCCGGCGCGGCGCCGACCCCGTGATGGCGGTCGCGGCCGGGCAGCTCAAGGAGGCGGCCGACCCCTATCGGCTGGTGCTGCCCGCCGAGAAGGAGACGCTCGCCGACTACTACGCCGAGGAGCTGCGCTCGGCCCGCACCGAACGCGGACCCGCCCCGCGGTTCCTGGTCGACGCTCCCCCGCCGCCGCGCACCTTCAAGGGCTGGGACGGCGCGGCCACCTTCGACGGCGAGTCGATCACGTTCACGTGGTTCTGGTCGGGAGCGTCGTCGGCCAAGTACGCGGCGGGCGACCAGCGTTACTCCGTGGCCGATCTGTCGGGCGTCGAGTGGCACGCCCCCGAGGGGGCCAGCGGGTGCCTTCGGCTGAAGCCGCGCGGGCGGCGCATGCCCACCGATCCGAACAAGGATCCCGCTTCGGTGATGTTCGGGCTCGGCTGGGGCGCCACGCACAAGTCGCTGCCCTTCGCCGCCGCCGTGCTGGCCGCCGTCACGCCCGACGAGCCGTCTCGGGCGCTCCCGCCGGCGCGCACGGCCGAGCTGATCGTCAAGCTGGGCGAGCTGCGCGATGCCGGGCTGCTGTCGGAGGAGGAGTTTCAGGCCAAGAAGACCGAGCTGCTGTCCCGCTTCTGAACGGGCGCGGGCGCGCCCCACGCCCTGTGCTCCCCCGATCCATGCGACAGCCCACCGCCTCGACCTGCGAGGGGTGGGCTGCCGGAGCGCGGGTCCGCCGCTACGGCGGGCCGGGCTACACCGGGGTGTGCATGTGGCGCGTCAAGGCGTGCTCCACCAGCGTGATCAGGGTGGACTTGACCGATTCGCGCTGCCGGGCGTCGAGGGGGACGATCGGGATGTGGCCGCCGATCGACAGCGCCTCCCTCAGCTCGTCCTCCGCATGGGCGAACTGCCCGTCCCAGCCGTTGATGCCGATCACGAAGGGCAGCTTGGCCTCTTCGAAGTAGTCGATGGCGGGGAAACTGTCGGCCAGACGGCGGGTGTCGACCAGCACGACCGCACCGATGGCACCGCGTACGAGGTCGTCCCACATGAACCAGAACCGATGCTGCCCGGGAGTACCGAACAAATACAAGATCAGATCACGATCGAGCGAAACCCGGCCGAAGTCCATCGCCACGGTCGTGGTCGTCTTGTTCGGTGTGAGGGAGACGTCGTCGACGTGCGCCGAGGCGTCCGTCATGACCGCCTCCGTGGTGAGCGGGAGGATCTCCGACACCGCTCCCACAAACGTCGTCTTCCCCACGCCGAAGCCCCCGGCCACGACGATCTTCGTCGAGGTTAGGCCGGGGCTAGAGCCTGCGAAGTCCACTGAGCACCCTTTCGAGCAAGTTGAGGTCCGGCTTTCCCGCGTCCAGCGCAGGCTGGTGCACGCGGATCAGGCCTTCCGACGCCATGTCGGCGATCAGCACCCGGACCACGCCAAGCGGCTGGCGTAAAAGGGCGGAGATCTCGGCAACCGACCGGACGTTCCGAGTGAGCTGAATGATCGCCTGATACTCCGGACTCAGTAGGGAAATATCTTGGTATTCCGACGTCACGGAGGACACGAGCGCCTCCATGGCGAACTTCATCCGCGGCGCGGTGCGCCCCCCGGTCACGGCATAGGGCCGCACCAGGGAGCTCGGCTTCTGCGGACGGGGAGCCGCCGGATGCGGCGGAGTGCTATCACCAGCCCAACCCTGCTGACCTGACACCATACTCTCCTGTCACCGCCCAACTAGCGGGGGCGGGCCGATTGCAGCTCAGCGCGTACGGCGGGCGTCAGCACCTGCCCAGCCCGCTCGACCAGCAAAGTCATCTGGTAGGCGACCAGACCCATGTCGCAGTCGGGGGCGGCCAGCACCGCCAAGCAGGAGCCATCACTGATCGACATGATCATCAAGAGCCCACGCTGCATTTCGATAACGGTCTGCGTCACCATACCGCCCTCGAAAACCCGCGCGGCCCCCTGGGTCAAGCTGATCACGCCGGAGGCGACCGCGGCGAGCTGGTCGGCCCGGTCCTTGGGGAAACCCTCGGAGAAGGCCAGTGGCAACCCGTCAGACGACACCACGACCGTGTGGGCGACGCCTGGCACGTTGTTCACGAAGTCCGTGATCAACCAGCTTATGCCGCGCGCTCCCTGGCTCATTTCTCTCATTTGTCCTCCTCATTCTCTTCTCCGCGGGTGAACGCCCGGCCCTGCCGGACACCCTGCTGGAAGCTGGAGAGCCGGCTGCGCAACCGCTCGGGTGAGATCTGCGGCGCCGGTGCCGGGGCCTGGGGCTCGGCGAGGCTGGCCGTACCGGGCACCAGGTTGGCCTTGGGGACACGACGGGGCAGACCCGACTGGGTCGTGCCGCCCTGCTGCGGTTGGGCGGCGGCCTGCGCGGCCTGGAAGCCGGCGTCGGCGGGCGACGACCAGGACGCGGTGACGCCCGACTGACCGGGCGTGCGCTGCGGCAGCGCGGACGTGCCCGGCGCGGTGGCGGCCGCCGGGGGCACCGAGGGCG
>NZ_BAAAZP010000066.1:0-13628 GCF_039536965.1 Nonomuraea antimicrobica
CGCCGACGCCGCCAACGGCAAACCGTCAGACGACACGACCACCGCGTGCGCGACCCCCGGAACGGTACTGACGAAGTCGGTGATCAGCCAGTCCACCCCGCGTGCCGCGTGGCTCAGGTCGTTCACGCGCCCTCCTCCCTACTGTCATTCCTGGGGCCGGACCCGTATGTCCTGCCCCCACTGATGTCGTCGCGCGCGGCTCGGAAGCCCTGCTGGTAGCTGGAGAGCCGGCTGCGCACCCGGTCAGGAGAGACCGCCGGCATGGGGGCGACGCCCTTGGGCGCCGAGACCGTGTCGGCGGAGCCTGGCACCAGGTTCGCCTTCGGCACCCGCTTGGGCAGCCCCGCCGCCGTCGCACCGTCACGCACCGGCTCCACCGCCGCCTCCGCCGCACTCCAGCCCGCGTCGGCCTTGGCCGAACCCCAGGTGGCGTTGGCCTCGGCGCCGTGGTCGAACCAGGCCGACTCCACCGAGGCGAAGATCGGCAGGTACTCGTCCCCGCCGGTGGCGGGCATGACGGCGGGCATCGGGCCGGTCGCGGCCAGCTCGGTCTCGGGGAAGTCGAAGCGGTTGGGCGGCGGCTCCGGCGTACGCGTCCAGGGCCGGGTATCGTCGGCGGGCGCTCCGCGCTGGGGCAGCCCGCCGTCGCCGGTCATCGACCCGCGCGAGGGGACCCACACGTCGTTGGAGGAGTCGGCCGACATCCAGCCGGCGGCCTCCGCGGGGAGCGGGGGCGGCTCGGCGGAGGGGAAGACGGGCGCGGACGGCCAGGACCCGCCCGCCGACACGGGCTCCGACGGGTACGAAGGATAGGACGGGTGCCCGGGGCCGAGCTGGAACGACGAGGCGGGCCACGCGCTCGCCGCGGCCGGCTGCGGCGTGGGGAACGCCTCTTCCCTGGAGCCTGCGGGCGCGGCGCCGGCGTACGAGGGGGTCTGCGCGCCGAGCAGCGACTCGGGCATGAGGACCATGGCGGTCAGGCCGCCGGAGCCGTGCGGGCGTAACTGCACCCGGACGCCGTGCCGGTGCGCCAGCCTGGCGACCACGAACAGGCCCATGCGGCGGGAGACGGACACGTCCACGGTGGGGGCGTCGCTCAGGCGCTCGTTGGCCTGGGTCAGCTCCTCGGCGGTCATGCCGATGCCGGAGTCGCTGATGGACAGCATGATGCCGCCGCCGTCGATCCTGCTGCCGGAGACCGGGACGCGGGTCTCGCGCGGCGAGAACGACAGGGCGTTCTCGATCAGCTCGGCGAGCAGGTGGATGACGTCGTTGACGGCCTGGCCGGCGATGGAGACGCCTTCTGGCACCTCCAGGACGACGCGTTCGTAGTTCTCGACCTCCGACAGGGAGGCGCGGGCCACGTCGACCAGCTTGACCGGCTGGCTCCAACGCCGAGGCGGATCCTGACCCGCCAACACCAACAGGTTCTCACTGTTACGACGCATACGCGTGGCCAGATGATCCAGCTTGAACAGGTTCCCCAACCGCTGCTCATCCTGCTCACCCTGCTCCAGACCATCGATCAACGTGATCTGCCGCTCCACCAACGTCTGACTACGCCGCGACAAGTTCACGAACATCGCGTTCACATTGCTCCGCAACCGCGACTCCTCACCCGCCAACCGCACCGCCTCACGATGCACCTCGTCAAAGGCCCGCGCCACCTCGCCGATCTCGTCCTTGGAGTTGATCTCGATGGGCGGGACCCGTAGCTGGTCGGGGTCGATGTCGGCACTGCGGAGCTGGCGGACGAGGTCGGGCAGCGTGTGACCGGCGATCTTCAGTGCGTCGCCGCGCAGGCGGCGCAGCGGGCGGACGAGCGAACTCGCCATGAGGGCGGTGATCGCGAGGACCAGCAGGAGCAGCGCCGCCACGAGGCCGATGTTGACGGCGGCCAGTTGCCTGTCGCCGCTCGCGACGTCGGCGGCGCGCGTGGCCACCTGCTCCGACAGCGACTTCTGCATCTGGTGGTGCCGGTCGACGGTCTCGGAGATCGACTCGAACCAGCGGTCGACGTCGCGGGTGGTGGAGTTGTCGAGGCGGCGCAGGGACTGGCCCTCGTTGTTGAGCAGCACGGCGCGGGCGATGTAGAACTCGGCGCGGCCGATCCGCTGGCTGGCCACCGTGTTGTCGAAGTCCTGCCGCTGGGTGGCCGTGGCGACCGCCTCGAAGGCGATCCTGTCGCTCTCGCGCCGGGAGCGCGCGTCGAGGAAGGCGGTGAACTCCGGTTCCTCGAAGGAGCCGCGGACCAGGGCGATCGTCAGGAGTGCCCGCTGCTTCGACGCCTCCTCCTCGGCGCGGGCGATGGAGCGCAGCGCGGCGGCGGTGGCGGTGAGCTGCTCGTCGGTGGAGCCCTGGCCGAGCTCGTCGTAGAGCAGCAGCATGTCGGCGATGACCTCGGAGTACTTCTCCACCGTCGGCAGCGGCGGCAGCAGCGACTTGTCGACCGTGTCGCGCAGCGACGGGAGCTGGCCGAGGCGGTCCTCGATCCGGTCGAGCGTCCGGCGGCCCAGGTCGCTCAGCGACGCCTCGGCCGCCCGCGCGGCGGCCCTGGTACGGGTGAGGCTGGCGTCCACGATCTCGTGCTGGCTCTGGAGCTTGCCCGCCTCGGAGCCGCCCTTGCCGGAGACGACGTAGCGGGCGGCCAGGTCACGTTCGAGGCCGAGGTCGCGGGACAGCTCGCCGAGCTGGGTGACCAGCCTCCCGACGTCGCCGATGAGCTGGTACTGCTGGGCGCTGCTGATCGAGTCGCTGACCCGCAGCCCGCCCAGGATGACGCCCACGATGGTGGGAATGGCGATGAGGGCGATGAGACGAGTGCGGACGCGCCAGTTACGCAACGCGAACGGACTGCCCGACCGGGGTGGGTGCGCCGCCTGTGGCGCCGTACCGACGGCAGGTTGTTCCGGCACGTCCGGAGCACTGCCACGACCGGGGCCGGTCGTCGTTGTCGTCACTGGTGGCACCCTCTCGCCATGACTGTTGCAGGGGGTCTCAGCGGCTACGTCACATGGACGAGTGATCGCAGGCAAGTTCGAGGCCCAATTTGAGCACAAACCTCATAGTTAGGCCAACGTCTCGGGCGTTTTCAACCGTTCCAAGCCGCACATTGTTCACGTGGCAAACCCCCGGACACGGAGCGCAACCGGCGCATCGATCCGGACATTCGGTCATTAAACACACTTTGGGCCTGTGATTTACATCAATGGCGGCTGATAGTCATATTTAGCAGATAAAGTGCATAAACAAGGCATAGCGCTCCCGTTTGGATCTCCCCTCCGGTACGCTTCACGCCCGGCATCCTGTGCCGATCTCCAGAAGCTTCCCCCTGGTAGGAGAACCCCCCCGATGACACGCAAACTGCGCTGTCACGCCATTGTCGTCGGCGTCACAGTCGCTCTCACCCTTGCCGGTTGCGGTGGATCTGAGGACCCCGCCACCACATCCGCCAACAGCAAGGGCTTGGAGAAAACCACCATCAAGGTCGGGGCCCTGCCCATTCCCGACCCCGTATCGCTCTATATCGCCAATGCCAAGGGCTACTTCAAGGAAGAGGGTCTGACGGTCCAGCCGACCATCATCACCGGTGGTGCCGCGGCACTGCCGCAGATCGAGAACGGCTCCCTCGACATCTCCCAGACCAACTACGTCTCGACGTTCGTGGCTGTCAGCCAGGGCAAGAAGATCAAGCTGGTCGCCGACATGTACCAGGCCGCGGCGAACACGTTCAACATCATGGTGCCCAAGGATTCGCCGATTCAGACGGTGGCGGACCTCAAGGGCAAGACCATTCTGGTGAACAACCTGAACAACATTGCCACACTCGCGGTGACCACGCAGCTCAAGGTCGCCGGTCTCACGGCCGAAGACGTCAAGTTCGTCGAGAAGGCGTTCCCCGACATGGGCAACGCGATCGTCGGCGGCCAGGCCGACGCGGGCTGGATCACCGAGCCGTTCATCACGGCCAACCAGAGCCAGCACGGCTTCCGCAAACTGGCCGACACGATGACCGGGCAGACGGCCGACCTGCCCATCGCCGGCTGGATGGCGACCGAGGAATGGGCGCAGAAGTACCCCAAGACGCTGGCCGCCTTCCAGCGGGCCATCGCCAAGGCGCAGCAGGTCGCCTCCAGTGACCGCAAGGAGATCGAGGCCGCGCTGCCGAAGTACACGAAGATCGACGCCAAGACGGCCTCGGTGATCACCCTGGGCGCCTACCCCAGCGAGCTGAACTCCAACCGCCTGCAGAAGGTCGCCGACCTCATGCTCGAGTACGGCTACCTCAAGAGCCCGATCGACGTGAAGTCCGTGATCGCGGCGGCCCCCGCAGCGAGCGGATGACCAAGGCACGGCTGCTCCGCGGCGCCGCCGGCGCTGCGGGGTTCCTCGTTCTCGGGGAGCTGTTCATCCGCTTCGGCGTCGGCGAGGAAATGAGCTTTCCCGCGCCCTCGACGATCGTGTTCGAGGCCGTGCGCCTGCCGGCCGACGCCGAGTTCGTGACCGGCGTGGGCACGACCCTCGCGAACTGGGCGCTCGGCCTGCTCCTCGCCATCGTCGTCGCCGTCCCGCTGGGCGTGCTGCTCGGCGCGCTGACGCCGCTGGAGCACGCGATCCGGCCGGTGCTGGAGTTCCTGCGCCCGATCCCCTCGGTGGCGATCATCCCGCTCGCGATCCTGCTGATCCCGGTGGACGAGCTGATGAAGGTCTCGGTCATCGTGTACGCCTCGATCTGGCCGATCCTCATCAACACCCTCTACGGCATGCGCGACGTGGACCCGCTGGCCAAGGAGTCCCTGCGCAGCTTCGGCTTCGGCTCCCTGGCGGTGCTGGCCAGGGTGAGCCTGCCCAGCGCGGCCCCGTTCGTGGCGACGGGCGTCAGGATCGCCGCCGGGATCGCGCTCGTCCTGGCCGTCAGCGCCGAACTGCTGGCCGGCGGCGTCTCCGGGATCGGCGTCTACGTGAACGTGGCCGGCAGTGGCAACAGGACCGACCTCATGATGGCGGCCACCTGCTGGGCCGGGCTCCTCGGCGTACTCGCCAACGCGGCCCTGCTGGCCGGCGAGCGCCGCCTGTTCCACTGGCACCGCATGCGGACGGGGGCGACGGAGTCGTGACGCTCCTCACCAGACTGCTCGTGATCCCGTTCGTGCTGGCCATCTGGGAGGTCCTCGCGCTCGCCGCCGGCGACACCGACTTCCCGCCGCCCACGACGATCGTGGTCCGCATGTACGAGCTGTGGTTCTCCGGCCCGGCCGGCCAGGTGTTCCTCACCGACGACGCGATCGACAACATCCTGCCGAGCCTCGGCCGCATGTTCGGCGGCTGGATCCTGGCGGCCGTGATCGGGATCGTGGCGGGCGTGCTGCTCGGCCGCTCGCGTACGGCGACCGACTACGTCGACCCGCTCATCGAGTTCGGCCGTTCGATCCCGCCGCCGCTGCTGCTGCCGGTGTTCCTGGTGGTGATCCAGTTGCCCGCCCCGTGGGGCGGCCTGGCCACGCAGCTCGCGACGATCGTGTTCGGCGTGATCTGGCCGGTGCTGCTCAACTCGATCGAGGGTGTCAGGGCGGTGGACCGCACCTATATCGAGACGGCCACCGTCTTCAACCTGAGCAGAGCGCAGCGCCTGCGGGTGGTCGTCCTGCCCGCCGCCCTGCCGAAGATCTTCGCCGGGCTGCGGCTGAGCCTGTCGCTGGCGCTGATCCTCATGGTGATCACCGAGCTGATCGGCGGCAGCGACGGCATCGGCTACCAGCTCCTGCAGGCGCAGCGCAGCTTCGACGGCGCGGGGGTGTGGGCGGCCATCACGCTGCTCGGCGTCCTCGGCTACGTCGCCAACTCCCTGTTCGTGCTGGCCGAGCGCCGCGTGCTCGTATGGCATCGGCACGCCACCCGCAATCCTTGACCTCCCTGGAAGGACACATGCCGCATTCCGATGACCTCCTGTGGGGGGCCGTGGGCGACATCTCGCGCTTCGCGGCCCTGCTGACCATGGCCGAGCTGGGCCTGGCCGACCACCTCGCGGACGGTCCGCTGGACACCGCCGAGCTGGCCGGCCGGGCCGGGGCACACGCCCCCTCGCTGCGCCGGGTCCTGCGTGAGCTGGCCGCCATGGGCGTGGTCAAGGTCGCCGGGCCCGACGCGTACGACCTGACCGAGAAGGGCATGGCCCTGCGGTCGGACGCGCCCGGCTCCGTCCGCTCGTCGATCCGCATGCTCGGCGAGGAGAGCTTCTGGTACGCCATGGGCACACTGCCCGCCACCGTACGCGACGGCAGCTCGGCGTTCGTCAAGCGCTACGGCCACCTGTACGGCCACCTCGCCGCGAACCCCGGCCCGAGCAGCCTGTTCGACGACTACATGACCGCCAGGGCCATCCCCTTCACCGAGGGACTGGCCAAGCGCTACCGCTTCCCTGCCGGGGCGACCATGGTGGACGTGGCCGGCGGCAAGGGCCACATCCTGGCCACCGTCCTGCACGCCAACCCGCACATGCGCGGCATCCTCTTCGACCTGGAGCACGTGGCCGACCACGCCAGGCGCACACTGGCCGACGAGGGCCTGTCCGACCGGGCGGAGGTCGTGGCCGGCGACTTCTTCGCCGGGGTGCCCGCCGGAGGCGACGTCTACCTGCTGGCCAGCGTCCTGCACAACTGGGACGACGAGGACGCGCTCAAGATCCTCGGCAACGTCCGCGACGCCATGAACCCCGACGGGCGCGTCCTGGTCCTGGAAGTCGTGCTCCCTGACAGTGAGGAGCCGCACCTGGGTAAGGACATCGACATGCGGATGCTGGCGATTTTCAACGGCGGCACCGAGCGCAGCCACGACGAGTACGCGGCCCTGCTCGGCCGGGCCGGGCTCGCGCTCACCGAGGTCGTCGAACTCGGCTCCGGCGCGAACCTCATCGAGGCCGTGCGCCGCTGACCTCTCCCCCAGCCTCCCTCACCTGATGACCGGCCAAGAAAGGCAGTGGCGATGAAGCTGGCCAGGATCGTAGTCGCGGGTATGGCGGTCGCGCTGACGCTCAGCGCGTGCGGAGGGGCGGGAGGCGGGCAGCAGGGCGGCGCCACGTCGTCCGGCGGGCTGGAGAAGACCCAGCTCCTGGTCGGCGTGGTGCCGGTGCCGTCGTCGGCGCCGCTGTTCATCGCCGAGCAGCGCGGCTTCTTCAAGGAAGAGGGCCTGACCGTCAAGACGGAGATCATCCAGGCCCCGCAGGCGGTCATGCCGAAGATCCTCAACGGCAGCATGGACGCCTTCCTCACCAGCTACGTGTCCCTGATGGCGATCAACGACTCGGGCGCGGCGCGGCTCAAGCTGTTCCAGCACAGCCAGGAGGCCGCCCCGAACGTGGCCGGCGTCGTCGTGGCCAAGGGCTCGCCGATCAGGACCGCGGCCGACCTCAAGGGCCGGACGATCGCGGTCAACGTGCTCCAGGCGCTCGGGCAGACGCTCACCAACGCCCACCTCCAGGCGGCCGGGCTCAAGCCGGACGACGTCAAGTACGTGCCGGTGCAGTTCGCCGACCAGCTCGGCGCGCTGTCCTCGGGTCAGGTGGACGCGGCCTGGCTGGTGGAGCCGTTCCTGACGGCGGCCAAGAAGAGCGGCGCCACGCAGGTCATCGACACCACCGACGGCGTCACGGCCGGGGTGCCGATCGACGGGTGGGGCGTCTCCGAGGACTGGCTGACCAGGAACCCGAAGACGGCCGCCGCCTTCCACCGCGCGCTGGCCAAGGCCCAGAAGATCGCGGGCGAGGACAGGAAGGCCATCGACGCGGTCGTGCCGACGTACACGCAGATCCCGGCGGACGCGGCGGCGGCGATGACGCTCGGCAGGTTCTCGATGGAGGCCGACAGGGCGAGCGTGCAGAGGCTGGCCGACCTGCTGCACGGCTACGGCTACCTCAAGGCGAAGGTGGACGTGGCGCGGCTCTTCGCGACGCTCGGCGGATGACCGGGCAGGAACTGGTCGCCGAGCCGGAGGCCGGACGGCGGCGGGTGACCCGCCGCGTGCTCGGGCGGGGGACGCTCGGGGTGATCGGGGTCGTGGGGTTCCTCGCCGTCGCGGAGCTGGCGGGGCGGGCCGGACTCCTGCCCGGCTTCCTGCCGTACGCCTCGCACGTGCTCGCCACCGCGGCCGGGCTGCCGCTCGACGCCGGGTTCCGTGCGGACGTGCTGGCCACGCTGGCGGCCTGCGCGACCGGGCTGGCGATCGCGGTCGCGGTGGCCGTGCCCGCCGGGCTGCTGCTCGGGACGGTGCCGTTCATGGAGCGGTCGGCCCGGCCGCTGGTGGAGTTCCTGCGGCCGATCCCGTCGGTGTCGCTGATCCCGCTGGCGGTGTTCCTCTTCCCGGCCGGGCAGGACGCCAAGGTCGCGCTGGTCGTCTACACGTGCTCGTGGCCGCTGCTGATCAACACGATGTACGGGCTCGGCGACGTCGACCCGCTGGCCAAGGAGACGCTGCGCGGCTTCGGCTTCGGCCCGCTGTCGGTCGTGCTGCGGGTGAGCCTGCCGAGCGCGGCGCCGTTCATCGCCACCGGGGTGCGGATCGCGGTGTCGGTCACGCTGATCGTGGCGGTGAGCGTGGAGCTGCTGGCGCCCGGCGGGGGCGGGATCGGGGCGTTCCTGTCGCTGGCGGGCAGCGCGAACCGGCTCGACCGCATGCTCGCGGCGACCGTGTGGGCCGGGTTCATCGGGCTGGCGGCCAACCTGCTGTTCACGGCCGCTGAGCGGCGGGTGTTCCGGTGGCACCACGCCCGTACGGGAGGCGCGGCGTGAGCGTGGTGCGGCGGGGCCGGTACCGGGCGGGCGAGGTGGCGCGCCGGCTGGCGTGGTACTGGCTGCCGCCCGTGGCGTTGATCGTCTGGGAGCTGGTCACTCGGTCGGCGCGGGCCGCGTACTTCCCGCCGCCGTCGCTGATCGTGGTGCGGCTGCACGAGATGTGGTTCTCGGGGCCGCTCTCGCAGGCGTTCCTGACCGACGAGGCCGTCGCCGACCTGCTGCCCAGCCTGGGCCGGCTGTTCGCGGGGTGGGCGATGGCGTGCGCGGCGGGGGTGCTGGTGGGGGTGGCGCTGGGGCGGTCGTACTGGCTGTCGGGGCTGGTGGAGCCGCTGCTGCACTTCGGCCGCTCGGTGCCGCCCGCCACGTTGCTGCCGGTCTTCCTGGTGCTGTTCAAGATCGGCACGCCGATGGAGCTGGCCTCGATCGTGTACGGAGTCATCTGGCCGGTGCTGATCAACTCCATGGACGGGGCCAGGCACGTCGACCGCCAGTACATCGAGACCGGCACCGTCTACCGCCTCGATCCCTGGCAGCGGCTCACCCGGGTGATCCTGCCCGCCGCCGCCCCGAAGATCTTCGCGGGGCTGCGGCTGAGCGTGTCGCTGGCGCTGATCATGATGATCATCTCGGAGCTGGTCGGGAGCAGCGAGGGCATCGGGCACCGCATGCTGGAGGCGCAGAGCCAGTTCGACATCCCGGCCATGTGGGCGGGCATCGTGCTGCTGGGGCTGCTGGGGATCGTGCTCAACGCGGCGTTCCTGCGGGTGGAGCGGGCGGTGCTCGGCTGGCACACCAGTGCGCGCACCGCCGACGGCTGACCTCGCTCCTCCTTCCGGGGGGCGGTGTCAGCCGTGCAGGCGGTCGATGGTGTCCTGCTGCCGCGTCCGCAGCCAGGCGCGATCGGGTACGCCCGCCGCCGGGCGCTCGACGTCGTGGCGGGCGTACTCCTGCGCCCACAGTCCCGTCTTGACCCGGCTGAGGTGGTTGCCCAGGCCGGGGCGCAGCCGGGCGCGGCGCAGGGCGGCGAGGTCCAGCTCGGCGGCGGCGACCAGCGACTCCCCCGGACCGGCCTGGGCCAGCGCCCGTCCCTCGTGGTCGATCAGCTCCGAGCCGCCGTTCGTGGAGTCGCCGGGGATCGCCGTGCCGGACAGGCCGCCGGTGTTGGCCGAGACCACGTACGCCAGGTTCTCCACCGCCCGCGCCCGCCGCGCGATCGCCTTGGGTGTGAGCGCCGGGGACGACGCCTCCGAGGTGGGGTTGCACAACACCTCGGCGCCCCGCAGGGCCAGCGCGCGGGCCAGCTCGGGCACGAGGATCTCCTCCGAGGCCACCACCGCGAGGTTCCCGATCTCCGTACGCGCCACCGGCAGCACGCCGTCGATCCCGTAGATCTCCAGGTAGCGCTCCCACACGTCGTACGGGGTGGGCGAGAACAGGGAGTGCAGCCTGCGGTAGCGCAGCACGACCGAACCCGCCGGCGAGAGGATGACCGTCGCCTGGAAGAACAGGTCGGGGAAGTGCGGATCCCGCTCGTACGCGTTGGCGCACAGGAACACGCCGTGCTCGGCGGCGACCGCGGCCAGCGCGCGGTATTCGGGCCCGTCGGGGTCGAGCGCCGCCCGGTCGCGCCACTCGGCCAGCCCTTCCCGCAGGGGGAAGCCGGTCAGGACGTACTCCGGCAGCACCACCAGACGCAGCTCAGGCCCGAGCCACGCCTTGGAGGCCCCGATCCGGGCGGCCACCCGCTCCACGGCCGGCATGATCTCGGCCCGCGAGGTGACGGCCCTGGTCTCCATCTGCAGGGCCAGCGCCTTCCAGGCGGTCACTCAGCCCACCCGCCGCTCGTCGATCAGCGTGCGCCGCACGCACACCCCGTCCCTGAGCCACTGCCAGACCCGGCTGCGCGAGCGGCCGTCGTCGCTGAGCACGATCAGCTCGAACAGCCGCAGGTCCTGCCCCTTGTACCGCCAGGTCAGGTAGATCGTGCCGGTGTCGACCTCCCAGAACTCGCCCTTGAGCCGCTCGGTGTCGAAGGCGCAGCGGCCGTCGCCGAGATAGACGCCGGGGAACTCGTGCACCTCCTCACGCCCGTCGTCCCAGGTGTAGCGGTTGGTCTGGTGGTAGGCGGCGTCGCCGAGGATCGCGCAGGTCATCCGTACCCGGTGGCGGTCGAGCAGGTCGCCGCCTGGGCCGAGGTGCACGTATTCGCCCTCCCACTCCCCCTCGTGCCTGGCCAGCACCGGCATGTCGGCGCGAAGTCCCATCCGGGCTACTCCTTCGTCGTGTGCCACCACGGGTCGGCGGCGTCAGATCGGTTGACCAGGAACGCCCGGCGGCGCAGGAACCGGCCGATGGAGGCCGTGCCCATGCGGGAGCCGCCGAGCCCGGACAGGCGGAAGGAGTTCTTCTCGCCCTCGTGCACGAGCGCGGTCAGCGCGGCGTCGTTGACGCTGACCGCGCCGACCCGCAGGCGGGCGGCGACGGCCAGCGCCCGCTCCTCCGTGGCGGCGAAGACGGCGGCCGACAGCCCGTACGCGGAGTCGTTGGCCAGCGCGACCGCCTCGTCCGGCCCGTCCACGGCCATGACCGGCAGCACCGGGCCGAACGTCTCCTCCGTCATCACCAGCATCGTGTGGTCGGCCCCGGACAGCACGGTCGGGCGGCACCAGCGGCCGCCGCCGTGCCGTTCGATCCGGCCGCCGGTGTGCACGACGGCCCCCTTCGCGACGGCGTCGGCCAGGTGGGCGGCGACGACGTCGTCCAGGCCCGGCCGGATGAGCGGGCCGATCGGGCCGCCCTCGCAGGTCAGGCCCACCTGCCCGGCCTTGGCCACCAGCCGCGCGAGGAACTCGTCGTGCGCCTCGCGGGCCACGTAGACGCGCTCGATGGACTGGCAGGACTGACCGGCGTTGGCGGTGCCGCCCCACAGGACGGCCGCGGCGGCCCGGTCGAGGTCGGCCCCGGCCAGCACGATCGCCGGATCCTTGCCGCCCAGCTCCAGGAACGCCGGCACGAACGCGTCGGCCGTGGCGCGCGCCACCCGGCGGCCGGTCTCGACGCCGCCGGTGAACACCACGGCGTCCACCAGGCCGACGAGCGCGGCCCCGGTCTCGCCGTCGCCCTCGACGACCCCGAGTGGCAACTCGGCGGGGACCAGCCTCATCAGCGGCTCGATGAAGCGCGGCGTCACCTCGCTCGGCTTGACCAGCACCGCGCACCCGGCCGCCAGCGCGGGGACGGCGTCGATGAGGCCGAGCAGGAGCGGCAGGTTCCACGGGCTGATCACCCCGACCAGCTCGTACGGCACCGCGTCGCCCGCCACGAAGACGCCGGGCAGGGAGGCGGGACGTTCGGCGGGCGGGGCGAGGAGTGCGGGCGCCTGGCGTACCCATCGGTCGATGAGCCCGGCCACGAGCCGGCGCTCCAGCAGCGACTCGGCCACCCTGCCGGTGTCGGCCACGAGGGCGGCGAGGAGGTCGTCGTCATCAGCCAGCGCGGCGCCGAAGCGGGACAGGACCGCGCCTCGGTCGGCGTCGAGCCAGGCGGGGGCCCGCTCGCGCAGCCCGGCGGCGACGGCGGCCAGCCGGTCGGCCGGGATCGGGGCGAGCGACCGGTCGGTCTGCCCGGTGATCGGGTTCCTCACGTTCATGCGGTGCGGCCACGGGACATGGTGCTCCTGCGAAGGTTCGGCGGGAGCCATTGTGATCAGGCGATCGGCCGCGAGTCAACGAGCGCCCGCGGCCCCGGCGCGGTCAGCCGCCCCAGCCGGGCACGGCCATCCGCACCGAGAGCGCGTGCTCGACGAGGTTGATCAGCGCGCCTTTGACGGAGTCTTTGGAGCGGGCGTCCAGCCGTACCAAGGGGATGTGGGGGGCCAGGGTCAGGGCGTCGCGCACCTCGGCGTCGCTGTGGGGATATTGGCCGTCCCAGCCGTTGACGCCCACGACGAACGGGAGCTGGGCCTCTTCGAAATAGTCGATGGCGGGGAAACTGTCGGCCAGACGACGGGTGTCGACCAGCACGACCGCACCGATGGCACCGCGTACGAGGTCGTCCCACATGAACCAGAACCGATGCTGCCCGGGAGTCCCGAACAAATACAAGATCAGATCGCGATCGAGCGACACCCGGCCGAAGTCCATCGCCACAGTCGTGGTCGACTTCAACGGCGTCATACCCAGATCATCGATCCCCGCCGACGCATCGGTCATCACCGCCTCCGTCGTCAACGGCATGATCTCCGACACCGCCCCGACGAACGTCGTCTTGCCCACCCCGAAACCACCGGCCACGACAATCTTCGTCGAGGTGAGACCGGGACTAGAGCCTGCGAAGTCCACTTAGCACCCTTTCGAGCAGATTTACGTCCGGCCTTCCGGCGTCCAGTTGGGGCTGATGCACGCGAACCAGACCTTCGGCGGCCATGTCAGCGATCAGCACGCGCACCACGCCGAGCGGGATCCGCAGCAGCGCCGACACCTCCGCCACGGACCGGACCTGCCGGCACAGTTGGCTGATCGCCTGGTACTCCGGTGTGATGTGGGAGAACTCCCGCTGCTCGGCCGTCGCCGAGGACACCAGGGCCTCCATAGCCAGTTTGACCCGTGGCGCCGTCCGTCCACCTGTCACGGCGTACGGGCGGACGGGCGAAGCGGGGTCGGGAGTCAGCCGCGACTGGGGTGGGGGCTGAGGGTGAGGCTCAGGCTGAGGTGGGGGAGCCCAACCGCCGCTGTTCCATCTGGGGTCCGACACTTACATCACCTGGTCTGGCTGGCGCGCAGCTCGGCACGCACAGCCGGAGTCAGCACCTGACCGGCGCGATCGACCATCAGCGTCATCTGA